>PIXW01000053.1 GCA_003601535.1 ANME-2 cluster archaeon | reverse complement strand
TGTGCAGCAAAACCTTTATCCCATACACACCAGAGACTGGTATACAATGAAACCGATGAGCGCTCCAAAGAGAATCGCAAGGATAAAATTTGGCTTAATTTCACCGCAGGAATACCGGAACATGAGTGTCACCAGAATCATCACGGCAGATACGTATGATGAGGACGGGTTTCCGATCGATATGGGGCTGATGGATCCCAGGCTCGGGGTCATCGATCCTGGGTTGCGGTGCAAAACCTGTAACGGCAGGGCTGGAGAGTGTCCAGGTCATTTCGGACACATCGAACTGGTAGCGCCCTGCGTGCATGTTGGATTTGCCAGACAGATACGAAATATACTGCGAAGTACGTGCCGAAGTTGCAGCAGGTTGCTCATCGAGCCTGTGGTAAAGAAGGAACATCTCGAACAGATCGAGGCTCTACGGAGCATTGGACAGACCATCGATCCGCTGGTTGAACAGGTGTTCTCCGAGGCAAGTAAGGTTGAGGTGTGTCCGTACTGTGGTGAGCATCAACTGAAGATCGCTTATGAAAAGCCTACCACATACTACGAGGATGAAAATAAACTTCTTCCGACTGATATCAGGGATCGGTTCGAGCGCATACCTGATGAGGATATCATTGTCTTCGGTATGGACCCGAATAATGCACGTCCTGAATGGATGATCTTAACAGTGCTGCCTGTGCCGCCTGTTACGGTGCGCCCATCGATCACACTTCAGACAGGGCAGCGCAGCGAGGACGATCTGACACATAAACTCGTGGACATCATCCGCATCAATCAGCGGTTTCAGGAGAACAAGGAAGCAGGCGCACCCCAGTTGATCATCGAGGATCTGTGGGAACTGTTGCAGTACCATATAACCACATTCCTGGATAACAGTGTCTCAGGGATACCACCGGCAAGACACAGAAGCGGGAGACCGCTTAAGACGTTATCTCAACGCCTGAAAGGTAAGGAAGGTAGATTCAGGGGGAGTCTCTCTGGTAAGCGTGTGAATTTCAGCGGGAGAACAGTGATCTCGCCAGATCCGAATCTATCGATAAATGAGGTTGGCGTGCCAGAGGCGGTTGCAAAAGAACTGACTTACACGCTCAAGGTTGTGCCAAGAAACATCGAAGAATTGAGAGAGTATGTACGCCGCGGTCCGGATAATCACCCGGGTGCAAACTATGTGGTGCGGACAGATGGGCACAGGCTAAAGATCAGCGATATCAATCGGGAGGAAATTGCCGAGATGCTCGAATGCGGATGGTTTGTTGACAGGCATCTCAAGGATGGCGATATCGTACTATTCAACAGACAGCCATCGCTCCACAAGATGAGTATCATGGCACACGGAGTCAAGGTCATGCCAGGGAAGACGTTTCGGTTGAATCCAGCAGTATGTCCACCGTACAATGCTGATTTCGATGGCGATGAGATGAACATCCATGTTCAGCAGTCAGAAGAGGCAAGAGCAGAAGCAAAGATACTGATGCGGGTGCAGGAGAACATCCTCTCGCCAAGATTCGGAGGACCGATCATCGGAGGGATACACGATCACATCACCGGCATGTTCCTCTTAACACGTGAGAAACAGATCGACAAGAACAGCGCACTTGAGATCCTGCGGAAGACCGGTGTTCGCGACCTTCCACCGCCGGATCATATCGAGGATGATATACCATACTGGACCGGAAAACAGATATTCAGTCAGATTCTACCGGATAGTCTGAATCTCGAATACAAGGCAGAGATCTGCAAGGAATGTGATGTATGCGAGAAGGAGAACTGCCCGAACGATGCTTATGTCGTCATACGGAATGGAGAATTATTATGCGGAACCATCGATGAAAAATCGATCGGTGCATTCAAGGGGGTCATCGTCAACAAGATCATAAGAGAGTTCGGTGCCGCCGCAGGGGCAGAGTTTGTGGATAACGTGACCAATCTTGCGATCCGGGGCATCATGTATCATGGATTCAGTTTCGGAATCGATGACGAGGACATTCCAGAAGAAGCAAAGAAACAGATACAGGAGATCGATAAGGAAGCTATGTATGGCAAAGAAGGTATCGCAGATCTGATCGATAAGTATGAGCATCGCGAACTTGAGCCGCTGCCAGGACGGACAACTGAGGAGACACTCGAACTGCGGATCATGGGGGTTCTCGGAAGGGTTCGCGACAAGGCTGGCGATACTGCAGGTCTGCATCTTGGTATCGACAATTCTGCTGTTGCGATGGCAGTATCCGGAGCAAGGGGTTCGATGCTCAATCTGTCACAGATGGCTGCATGTGTCGGGCAGCAAGCAGTGAGAGGTGAGCGCATCCGTAGAGGATACGCGGGTCGCACGCTACCGCATTTCAAAAAAGGGGATCGCGGTGCAGAGGCTCACGGATTTGTACAATCCTCTTATAAGAGTGGGCTTTCGCCAACCGAATACTTCTTCCACGCAGTTGGCGGAAGAGAGGGTCTGGTGGATACAGCGGTGCGAACATCCCAGTCAGGGTATCTCCAGCGAAGGATGGTGAATGCACTTCAAGATCTGGAGGCGCAGCATGATGGTACGGTCAGGGATACGCGCGGCATGGTTGTGCAGACCCTTTATGGAGAGGATGGAGTCGATCCTGCACGCGAATTTGGTCGTGACCATATACAGCGGATCGTGAAGGATGTGACGGAGGCAAAAGAGTGAGCGTAACAGCAGAAACCATCAGAGAGAGGGTAGCTACGCTCTCACTGCCGCCAAAGATAAAGGGTATTCTGCAAGAGGAGCTGCTCGAAGCAGTACCTGATGAAGAGCAACTGGATGAGATCATTACCCGTGTTATAGATGGTTATGAACGTGCCCGCACCGAACCGTGCGATCCGGTTGGCGTGGTTGCCGCGCAGTCGATCGGAGAACCCGGGACGCAGATGTCTCTTCCAAAGGACGAGAAAGTGCTGGTTGATATGGGAAATGGTATGGAGGTTACCCGGATCGGTTCACTTGTGGATCGTTTGATTCAGCGCTTCGGTAGCAGTGAGACGAACGGATCTGAAGTATGTCAGTTGCTTGAACCCATATATGTACCAAGTTTGAATGGATCTGGCAGGATAGAATGGAAGCGTGTGCTTGAGTGCAGCCGCCACAAAAATCCTGGGAAATTACTGGAGGTATGTACACGCTCAGGAAGGAAGATTACAGCTACTCCGTACCATTCGTATGTGGTCAGGGAGAACATGGTCATCAAGCCCATAGCAGGCAGTAAGCTACGGCACGGAGATCGAATACCTGTGGTGCGTCACATTCCAACAACCGCCACCACAACAACACTTGACCTCTCAGAGTATCTTTTAAAGGATAAATACTGGTATGGCAGCGAGCTTGCGAAAGCAGCAGCACTGGATGATTACGCACAGGGTTATGGTGATCTCTACACTGTGCCAGTTTCCCATGAACAGTTAGGCAACCATATAATGGGAAATGTCTCGTTTGAACTGGAGGAAGGATTCGTTTATCCGGTACAGAATCATGGGAGGGCACACATCCCGGAATATGTGGAACTGGATGAGTTATTTGGCTGGTTCATTGGCGCGTATCTTGCCGAAGGCAGCACAGCGCCCTATTACACAACGATCTCCAATACGGATGAAAACTATCTGGAACTTGTCAGGGAGTTCGCAGGCAGATGGGACCTTTCGTTCAATGAGTATGACAATTTCCGTGGATTCGCACCAGGGCATGACATCCGCATCAACTCTTCACTGCTGCAGCAGTTCATGGTAACCGTGTGCGGTAAAGGATCTCACAACAAAAGAGTTCCTGATTTTGCTTACAGTGCGCCAGAGGGGTTCATTGGAAGTATGCTGCGCGGCTATTTCGATGGAGATGGCAACGTATCAATAGACCGTAAGATGATACGCGCCAGTTCCTCCTCCAATGAGTTGATAGATGGGGTCGCATTGCTGCTGAGCAGGTTCGGCATATCATCGACAAAGCACCACTCATCGCGTGAGCACACCCTTTCCATCTCATTCAGGTACGCCCCCCTGTTTAAGGAGAAGATAGGATTTGGATCGAGTAAGAAGATGGAAGCTCTGGACTCCCTCTGTTCCATGGCTGAAGAGCAAGGAAAACCATACAACTCCATCGACATGGTTGCAGGATTCGGTACGTTGCTTGAGGATATTGCGGCAAAGCTTGGGATTCCCAAGCGCATCGTTCATTCAGCCACAGTGCGCCAGCATATAGGGAGAAGAGCACTGCAGCGCTTTAGAGAGAGGTGTGCAGTGGTAGCAGATGAGAAGGGAATCGACATATCGGAAGAGATGAAGCAGCTTTATGCCTTGATCAATGAGGATGTTATATGGGACGAGATCGTTTCAATCAGATATGTTGATACCCCCGGTGAATATGTATATGACCTGTCAGTTGATGGGCTCGAGACATTTGTCACATCTGAAGGGGTGGTCACTCATAATACGATGCGGACGTTCCATTACGCTGGCGTCGCAGAGATCAACGTAACGCTCGGACTTCCCAGATTGATCGAGATTCTCGATGCACGAAAGAACCCGAGCACGCCTGTGATGACCGTGTATCTGACCGACGGTACAAGCAAAAGAAATGCCCAGGATGTAGCATGGTCGATTCAGAAAACAACCATCGCTGAGATGGGGGAGATCCGTACTGACCGTGCAAATCTTATAATTTCTGTTGAGATCGATGAACATGCTCTATACGAGCGGAAACTGACACTGCCAGACATCACCGAAAAACTTGAGGCGAAATTGAAGATTCCGATCGATACGGAGGGATATACACTCATAATCCATCCGAAAGAGCGCAGTCTCGGTTCT
Organism: ANME-2 cluster archaeon; assembly: GCA_003601535.1. Taxonomy (GTDB): domain Archaea; phylum Halobacteriota; class Methanosarcinia; order Methanosarcinales; family Methanogasteraceae; genus Methanogaster_B. Next base: position 1,385 of record PIXW01000053.1, on the reverse strand, counting down.
CTGGTGCAGTTGAGTCGAAATCTCAAGAAAGTGGTTCTCAAAGGCATTGAAGAGATTCCAAGAGTGGTTATCCAGAAAGAAGGTCCTGAATATGTGCTGTACACCGAAGGAACAGCACTCAAGAAGGTTCTCGATGTCGAGGGCGTGGATCCAACCCGGACGATCTCCAACCACCCTGGTGAGATGCATGAAGTTTTTGGCGTCGAAGCTGCCAGAAATTCGATTATAAATGAGATCATGTCCACACTGCGTGAACAGGGGCTGAACGTAAATATAAAACATATCATGCTCGCTTCTGATATGATGACATGCGATGGCGAGGTCAAGCAGATCGGAAGACACGGACTATCCGGTGAGAAGGCGAGCATCCTTGCACGTGCCGCATTCGAGGTGACCGTGAGCCATCTGATCGATGCTGGAATGCGCGGCGAGGTCGATGAACTATGTGGTGTAACCGAGAACGTGATCGTAGGACAGCCGATCCATCTTGGGACCGGTGATGTGCATCTGGTTGTGAAGCCGCAGGTATGATTTTCAGGTCTTATGCCCTGATAACATCCTCACTCCCGCACTGCGGACACTTGATCGGAGCGATGTTCGGATCGGATTGAAATGTGAATTCACACGCAGTACATACGAAGTACACCATCGACTGGTCAATATCATCCATATTGATTATTATCGCATCGTGATACATAAATATTGTCATGGACCCACATCTGAGAAAAGTACGGATCATCGCCGACTACCAGTTTGGCAGCGGCGCAGGAAGAGCACTGTTTGGTTATGATGTGACATTCCAGTTGTCCACCACCGGCAGGATCAGACAGATCATGCATGGTAAAGAGCGCATCGCGACCTTGCGGGCAGGCGATAATCGATTCACGCTCGGAAAACTCGGAGCATTGCGATTGCATGCATTCCTTCCGTACCCAAAAATGCGTGCCGTCGTCAACGGTGATGCCGCTCCCTTCGTTCGCCAGGGAAAGACAGCGTTCGCGCGGCATATCGTTGATGCGGATCCGATGGTACGGAGCGGCGATGAGGTGCTTGTTGTGGATGAAACTGATGATCTTCTTGCGACGGGGCAGGCGAAACTGTGTGCATCCGAACTGCTCTCATTCGAGCGCGGAGCCGGAGTGGATGTGCGGATCGGGTTGGGCAATAAAACTGTTTGATAATTCTCACGCAATCCCCAGTTTTCGCAACACCTTCTCAGGAGTGGACTGATATGCGTGGATGATCGTTGCTATCATCTTGAAATCGCTGATATCATTCTTCACCAGATATTCGAGAATTTTCTGCCGGTATGCGAGTTCCGTCTTCAATTCATGGATAGTCCAGCCCCGTCTTATCTGTATATCCTTGAGCGCCTTTGATTCTCC
>PIXW01000052.1 GCA_003601535.1 ANME-2 cluster archaeon | reverse complement strand
CCCTCGCTCTGGTACTCAAGAAACAGTTCTGCGACTACATGGGATTCGATCATCTCAATTCCTGGTATCAACTCGGATTCATCCACTCCAATGATGTCGGCAGCAAGTTTACAGCATTTGAAGACCACACCCAGCTCGATACAATCGATCACCTTTTCATCATAGATAGGCGCGCCGCGGTGCTTTCCTGCCTTCCCGAGCACGACACCCATCGGTCCCCAGAGTATCACCAGGACATCAAGCCCCATCTTCCGGTAGTATTTTGCAAAGCGCAGAGTCTCAAGCGGGCTTGTGCTCTCATAGACCATGTTTTTTAAGAGTAGTAGTACTTTCTTAACTTCCGGCATTTTTTTCCTTTATTGCTGCATGGGCTGCCGCGAGTATCGCCAGGGGTATCCGAAATGGCGAACAACTGACATAACCCAGTCCGGTTCGGTGGCAGAATTCGACTGATGCCGGATCGCCTCCATGCTCACCGCAGATTCCGATCTTCAGGTCCGGCTTTGTGCTGCGCCCTTTTGTAACGCCCATTGCGATCAGTTTACCGACACCGTTCTGATCGATCGTTACAAACGGATCGCATTCAAGAATTCCCTCCTTCAGATAGAACGGGAGGAATTTGCCGATGTCATCCCTTGAAAATCCAAACGTCATCTGGGTCAGATCGTTTGTTCCGAAACTGAAGAACTCTGCCTCCTCTGCGATCTCATCAGCGGTAACGACTGCTCTCGGAACCTCTATCATCGTTCCAACCATGTACTCGATATCGGTGCAATATCGCTCCATCACCTTCTGAGCAGCCTCGATCAGCCGTTCTTTTGTGAATCGAAGTTCGTTTATGTGTCCGATGAGAGGAATCATGATCTCCGGAATGACCCGGTATCCCTCCTCTGTCAGTTCGCATGCTGCCTCGAAGATCGCCTGCACCTGCATCTGGTATATCTCAGGATACGTGATTCCGAGCCTGCATCCCCTGTGTCCGAGCATCGGATTGATCTCATGCAGATTTTGTACGATCTTTTTTAACTCATCCACCGGTATACCTATGTGGGATGCTGCTTTTTCCATGTCTTCGGCTGTCTTCGGAAGAAATTCATGAAGCGGCGGGTCCAGTAACCGTATCGTCACTGGAAGATCCTTCATCACCTTGAGTATTTCCTTGAAATCCTCTTTCTGCATCGGCATCAGCTTATCGAGTGCGTTCTTTCTCGACTCCTTATCATCAGCAAGGATCATCTGCTGCACGATCGGTAATCGATCAGCACCAAAGAACATGTGCTCTGTTCTGCAGAGACCGATGCCCTCGGCACCGAAATTCCTGGCAACTCCGGAATCGTGCGGAGTGTCCGCATTCGTGCGCACACCAAGCCGCTTTGCGCTTACAGCCCAGCCCATCAATGTTCTGAAATCATCAGTCATCTTCGGCTCGACAAGATCGGTTTTACCGAGAATGACCTCACCTTTCGTTCCATCAAGCGTGATATAATCCCCTTCGCCGACCACGACATCGCCAACCACAAACTGGTTTTTCTCCTCATCAACAGCGATGTCGTTGCATCCGACAACGCAGCACTTGCCCATGCCTCTTCCAACGATTGCGGCATGGCTTGTCATCCCGCCGCGCGCTGTTAATATTCCCTGTGAAGCAGCCATTCCACCGACATCATCAGGCGATGTCTCGAGCCGCACCAGAATCACTTTCTCACCCCTCTCAGCCCATTCCAGTGCTTTGTGGGATGTGAAAACCACTTTCCCAACTGCTGCACCCGGAGATGCTGCAAGACCTTTTGCAAGCACATCCACTTCTGCTTTCGGATCGACCATTGGGTGCAGGAGTTGATCGAGCTGATCTGGCTCGATGCGGAGAAGGGCAATATCCTTATCGATCAAACCCTCTCCGACCATATCGACAGCGATCTTTACCGCGGCCTGTGCCGTTCGCTTGCCGGTTCTCGTTTGCAGTATGTACAATGTGCCTGATTCGATGGTAAACTCCATATCCTGCATATCGCGGAAATGCTTCTCCAGTTTCTGGCGTATGGCAGCCAGTTCTCTATAGATTTCAGGCATATCCTTTCTTAACTGATCAATGCCGACAGGAGTTCTTAAACCTGCGACAACATCCTCTCCCTGTGCGTTCATCAGATATTCGCCATAAAACCGGTTCTCCCCTGTTGCCGGATTCCTTGTGAAGCATACACCAGTTCCTGAATCAGTTCCCATATTCCCGAATACCATTGTCTGGACGTTTACTGCCGTTCCGAGATCGTGTGGGATGTGATTCAGGTTTCTGTACGTTATTGCCCGTTCCGTATTCCATGATCTGAATACTGCATCGATCGTCATTTTTAACTGTTCTCTTGGGCCCTCTGGGAACTCCCTACCAGTCTCTTCTCTTATCAACTCCTTGTATTTGGATACGAGGTCCTTCAGATCGCCGGAGTCCAGTTCCGTATCAAGCGTGACATTACGCGACTCTTTCTTTTCTGCCAGAATCCGTTCGAAATTTTTGTGTTCCATTCCGAGAACAACGTTTCCGAACATCTGCACAAGCCGCCGGTATGAATCATACGCGAACCGCTCGTTTCCGGTTCTCTCAGCAAGTCCTACCACGCTTTCATCGGAGAGTCCGATGTTCAGTACAGTGTCCATCATCCCTGGCATCGAGATTGCCGCGCCCGAACGTACCGAGAGGAGAAGCGGATCCTTTGCATCGCCGAACCGCTTTCCAACGGCCGTCTCAAGATTGGTGATGTTTCGGTCGATCTCTTCATCCAGACCTTCTGGATAGCCACCGTTTGCATAGTAGTGTATGCAGGCTTCTGTTGAGATCGTAAACCCAGGCGGCACTGGAATGCCAAGATTGGTCATCTCCGCGAGATTTGCACCTTTTCCCCCAAGGAGATCTCTCATTTCAGCGTTACCTTCGGCTTTTCCGTTGCCGAAAAAATAGACATATTTTGTTGTACCCATGTTTATTCATCCTCTGAATATGCCATGTCTGAAATGTGTATTTTGACACATTAAAAGTTTTCTCCTCTCGTTTATCCTATTTTTGTGTTCGCAATGTTCAGCCATCTCAGGCGTTCCGATGTCTTAAATACCTTGCACTACAATAATTTGATTGAGGATTGTCCCATTGACACTCACGAGAGACCATCTGCATAAACTCAATCTGGAATATATGGAACACTGGGTTCCATACAGTATCTTAATCGGACTGGCTGCAGGTGCGAGCGCTGTCATCTTCTACGCGCTGTTATTCATTGTATCACACTACCTGCTTGGAGGTATCGGGCATTACTATAGCACTCCCACTGGCTGTGAATCTCCGCTTTTAGCTGTGCCATCTGTCACACCGCCGGGTTCGCTTGCAGACCCTCATACATGGATTCTTGTGGCGATACCTGCCGTAGGTGGACTTGCTGCCGGTCTCATCACGTATCTATGTGCGCCAGAGGCGGTGGGCGAGGGGACTGACGCGGTGATCGATTCGTACCACCAGCGGAATGGGGCGATCAGAAGCAGAATTCCGATCGTCAAAACAATCGCCTCCGCATTGACCATCGGCACCGGCGGAAGCGCTGGCAGAGAAGGTCCGATCACACAGATCGGCGCCGGTTTCGGATCATACCTTGCAAACAGACTGAAACTCGACGATAACGGACGGAGGATGATGCTCTTATGCGGCGCGGCAGGCGGACTCGGCAGCATCTTTCGTTCGCCATTCGGAGGAGCACTATTCGCAATCAGCGTGTTATACAAGAAGGATTCGGAGTTTGAGTCGCTTGTTCCTGCATTTATCTCATCCATCATTGCGTATTCGGTCTTCTGTTCGGTCTTCGGATGGGGCTCGCTCTTCACAACACCTGAGTACACATTCACGCATCCCGTAGACCTCATATTCGATGCCGTGCTCGGTCTACTCTGTGGTCTCGCCGGTATCATACACATCAGGATATTTCATGGGATGCGCGATCTCTTCAAAAAATTTGAGATAAGGAACTATATCAAGCCGATGATCGGAGGTCTTCTGCTTGGATTGCTCGTTTTGTCGATGCAGTATACCTGTGGATTCGGGTATGAGCTCTTCGGAGGTGGTTATGGCTCGATACAAGCTGCAATTAATGGAAACCTCGCGCTGAATGTTCTGATACTGCTTGCCATCGCCAAGATCCTTGCTACATCCTTAACTCTTGGTTCCGGAGGCAGCGGCGGCGTCTTCGCACCATCGCTTGCGATCGGTGCTACGCTTGGCGGTGCATTCGGTATACTGGCACATGATCTCTTCCCTGGGATCATCGGTGATCTGCAATCGACATCGTTTGTCCTTGTCGGCATGGCAGCACTCCTGTCAGGGGTTGCACACGTTCCGATCGCGGCGATCGTTATGGTCTCGGAACTCACAGGAAACTACAATCTACTGCCGCCACTGATGTTTGCATCGACCCTTGCATATCTGGTCACCAGTGACTGGACGATCTATGAAAAACAGGTTCCAGCAAGGGTGGATTCGCCAGCACACCGTGAGGAGCTGACAATCGACATTCTTGAGAACGCTTATGTGCGCGACGCGATGTCTGTCGATGTTATGCCGGTACATCCACCAAACAGTGTTCAGACCGTAATGAATCTAATATACAAATACGGGCATATCGGATATCCTGTGATCGAGGATGACCGTCTCGTCGGCATCGTGACATTCAAGGATGCCGAACGCATTCCGCCAGAGGATCGCGAAGAGACGTCCGTGAATCAGATCATGACTACATCGCTGATCGTAACGTATCCTGATGAATCGCTTGAGGCTGCGCTTCGCAAACTGATACTGAATAACATCGGAAGGCTTCCGGTGGTTGACCGGGACGATCCATCAAAGATACTGGGCATACTGACGAAATCCGACATCATACGGATGCATGCGCAGTTGAGATGAAAAAGAGGCACTTACTCGATTAATGTGTGGTTGTTCTGTGCAACCACGAGATTATACAGGCTACAGGCGTGCCGGGATAGATTCATACTCGCAACAGCTCTGTGGTAGGTGTTTAGCCCCCGAGATAACACCCAATAAGTTGACAGCCTCTGCCTTGACATAAATTTAATAACAACCAGACCCAAAGTCAACCTTCGACCACTGGAATGTGACTGTGAAACAACAGTTGAACCAGAAAAGGTGAAGAATAACATGGCAAAATCGTTTTACACATATATCAGAGACGCATGGAAGAATCCTGACCAGACATACGTACACGATCTCAGATGGCAGCGTCTGCAGAAATGGCGCAGGGATCCGAGCGTGGTTCGGATCAGAAGACCGACGCGCATCGATCGCGCACGATCACTTGGTTACAGGGCAAAACAGGGAATCATCATGGTACGTGCGAGGATACGGCGCGGCGGCAGGCGCAAATCAAGATACATACGTGGACGAAGGACAAAACGTATGGGAATGCGCAAGATAACGCCTGAAAAGAGTTTGCAGTTGATAGCAGAGGGACGCACAAGCAGAAAATACCCGAATATGGAAGTTTTGAACTCATACTGGGTTGGGGAGGATGGAAAACACAAATGGTATGAAATTATACTGATCGATCCACATCATCCTGCGATCATAAGCGATCCGCATCTCAACTGGATCTGTGATGTGCAGGGCAGGACAGAGCGTGGCTTGACCAGTGCCGGACGAAAGTCGAGGGGCTTGCGCAAGCGCGGTATGGGCACAGAAAAGACGAGACCGAGCACTGGTGCACATCGAGGATAGCGAAACAAGCAATCCTTATTATAGGATTGCATCATATTGATTAACCGGGTGCAACATCGAGATTACAATAGAAGATCTGGTTGAGATAATGGATACCATCACCACCACGGTTAAGGGCGTATACATGATCGATGGTCAGAAGCAGATGGCACCAGTGGTGCTGCTCGCTGACGACGGTCGCATCATGCCAATCTTTGTTGGTCATGCAGAGGCGATGTCGATATACCTCGCACTGCGTAAAGAGGTGTCGCCGCGGCCCATGACCCATGATCTCATGGTTTCGCTCCTCAGTGAACTGGGTGGAACCGTGACACAGATACTGATCGATGATCTGGACGAGGGCACATTCTATGCACGGCTGGTCATGGGTGTGCAGGATGCACAGAAGGAGATCGATGCCAGACCAAGTGATTGCATAGCGATTGCAGTGCGGACGGATTCACCGATCCTGGTACGCAAGAGTCTTTTTGATGAGGTTGCAATCGAATCCAGTGAACTCGAAGGTATCAGCAGCATTGGCGAGTATATCTCATAATTTATGACTCATATTGCACGATTTGTGCGACAAGAGGTGCAAAACTGCACTCCATGCATGCATGGCGGCAGGATAGCAGAGTATGCGGATCGATCTATGCTTGATTTCAGCGCCAATCTAAATCCAATGGGCGTCCCTGATATTCCGGCAGTAGTAAAAGAGATCACACATTATCCTGATAATAATTATCTTAGATTGAGAACCGTATTTGCTGATTTTGTTGAGCGATATTCAAAAGGCGAGAATCGGATTACTGCAGCGAATGTTATACCTGCGAATGGCTCATCAGAGTTCATCAGGCTGTTTGCAGAGGCGGTGATCGAACGCGGCGATCTGGCGATCATCGCTGCACCAGCATTCGATGAATACGCATTCCAGTGCAGGTTATTCGGAGCAGAGGTGCAGTACTGTGATTATTCAAGGATCCTTGAACTGCCATCCGATCAGATCTCGGATGCGAGTGTCGTATTTCTATGCAATCCAAACAACCCGACAGGAGGTCTGATCACACAGAGTGATGTGAAACGTCTTGCAGAACGCTGTTCTTCCCATGAAACGTTTCTCTTTGTGGATGAGGCATTTATAGAGCTATCTGATCCAGTTGAGTCCATTGTACACTCTGTATTTGATTCTGAATTTGTAGTTGTGCTCAGATCGCTCACAAAGGTATTTGCAGTGCCAGGACTCAGACTTGGCTTTGGTATCGCATCCAGTGAACTTGCTGAACTGCTCAACCGTGCACGGCTGGTCTGGAACATCGGGGCACCTGCCGAGATGATCGGAACGCATCTGATGGAAGCGTGCATGAAAAGTGATTATCTCGAGCGATCGATTGCTCTTATTGCGAAGGAACGGAGATATCTCATGAAAGAATTGGTCGATCGTGGGTTTATCCCTTATAAAAGCAATGTTAATTTTATTCTTATCGATATCTCTAATTCCAATATGGATTCACATACGATGACACAGAAGATGATCGATCATGGAATTCTGGTCAGGGATTGCGCAACGTTCCGGAATCTGGATGAGCGGTACATCAGGGTGGCGGTTCGAACGAGGGCGGAGAACCAGAGGTTGGTGCAAGCGTTTGATGCGGTGGTCGGGTAGGCAGAATGTTATGGGAACTGTTTCACCATGTGGTTGCTGGCACGGTTCTGGTTGCTGCCTGCCCGATGCTGCTTCTCACAAATACAGTATCAGGCAGGTGCTCGTTTCACAAGCAGCCGCCTGAATTTTGCATCGAATGCCACACTGCTACGATTCTATCAGGACGCGCACAGTTCACTGGTGCAGAGTCTCCAGTAACGCCATAAGGCGTGACAGCCTCTGTAAAACTCGTTTGTGTCGATCTTCTAGTTATACAGGACAGCCGGAAGTTGAGGTGTGAAATAAAAAACCGACGGTGCAGCGTCACCGCCAGTATCGCATCGCATTCGTGTCACAACTCGATCTTTCCGACCGCAGCCTGCAGGATCATCAGCGCGTCCACCGATGTGAGTTTGCCGTCTCCGTTCATGTCGCCCCACATCCGTCCGATGCCATCTGAGTTCACCCAGTAGCCAGCCGGGGTGCTGTTATCCGCATCCCAGACATCAGGAACGCCGTCGCCGTCGGTGTCGGTGATGTTGCCAGGTGGGTAGGTGCCGCCACTGCCTCCACCGCCACCACAGCCGTACCGATCAGTGATCTTGAGCGATGTCGTACTCTCTATCATCAGAAAGGCGGTATCATAAGAGATGGAATCAAGCGTAACCTCTACCATCATGAGCGTACCGCTTGTATACTTGGTCGGAACATCTCCCTTATACATCGTTTCCGTCTTGCCACCTGCATCTTTATAGCTGTAAAACTTGAGTTTTGCATACGAACCCCCGTTTGTACCAACATCAAGCACCTCGATGTGGATATCACCGTTCAACACGATGCCTTCATTTACATCTATCGTAGTGTTGATGCGGTCTGCCGAAGCAGTCATCGAAAACATCAGCATAAAAAGAACCGTCATCGTTAGAATTCTGTAACCATTCATTGCTATCAGCCTTGCTTACGCATTTGACTTTATATAAATATATCGGATGTGGGGGGTAAGCTAAGAAGATGCGGTTACTCGCGCCTCCTCGTCTACCTCCATGACGCGTCGCAGAGGGGCTGGACGGGGCTGAAAAACTCTACCGGATTGTTGCAAAACTCGCTTCTATATACGAAAGCGTATCCGCGAAGTAACACGGCACAGTCAACCCCTCAGAGCCCGCTGTATCCACAGCACATCGCTGAGTATCGCGCTCGCGGTTTCGACCGATCCTGCACCGATTCCGCCGATTGTGATCCTCCCTGCAAGTTCGGTCTGGATGGATGCGAGGTTGAAGGTTCCGCCGATGCTGAGTGGATGGTTCTTCGGCACCATCTTTGGTGCAACCTTGAGTATGCCATCCCGAACCTCCCCGATCAATTTTATTG
>PIXW01000051.1 GCA_003601535.1 ANME-2 cluster archaeon | reverse complement strand
GTGAAAAGAATCTTGTAAAGGAGATTGTCAGGAGCAATCTTGACCATCAGATGAAAGAGGGTTTTTTATTTTATAACAGCGAGTTATTCAGTCAGGATGATGGGATCGTGCCTGTGAAGAACCCTGTTCAATTCTGGTCGCAGTGGGTCGATTGTTTAGATCAGATTCCGCACTCCTGACTCACCCCGTTCTCCCGGACCGTTTCGTCAGGTACTTCTCGATCTCGATTACGAAGAATCCGGGAAGCGCAAAGCATCTCATATTGGCGGCAAGCTTTCTTGAGAGCGTCTATTTCCACACCCTGTCCTTTGCCGACCCAGATATCCTATCTGGTGCGGCAGAGAATGCCGCTTTACACTGGCTGCTCGCAATCCTCTTCTCGGCGCCGGTTCTGCTCTGGCTCATGGTTCTTGGCTGCGCGGCGATGGTGCTTGCGACAAGACCGTACGCGGTTCATCCCGACGATCCGGAGGATGCGAGGCACATTTTCGAGGAGATAGCGAGTGCGAAGCAGCGCTGGCTCACACGGGGCTTGTGCATCCTCATAGTTAGCTTTGCGGTGCTCTTCATAGACGTTTTCATCTTTCTGGGTGTGGGATGAGAAGAGCGCTCCTGATTAACTATTTACAAGGTCGGATTTACTTGAGTGCTGTTTGTAGGCTATAGCATATCCAAAAATTCGTCTACAGTGATTATATCAAGATCAATCAGTTCATAAATATGTTCTTTGATATTCAGAAGCGATTTCACATCTACCGTAACAAGCGGCACTGCATAATAATGCGAAAGTGCGACTATGGGCGCATCTTTCGGGCGTCTCCCGGGCGCACGCGAGCCCGGGGGGCTAAATCGCGGTCCGGTGCCGCCATGGATGCGCTTTGTGCCGGACGTACGCTTCAGAGTGGTGGAATCTTTTTGCAAACAATCGTGGGCAGGCGTGACCGCCCCACAAAGACCCTTGCACTTATAAGTAAGTATTGATACAGATAAAATAGATATGCTACATGGTTGAGATCGATTGTATGAGATACGTGGAAAATACCTGTGGATAGAAGCACACGCATACGAAGGAATGAATGCAGAGCGACCGCCGATAAAACCGGAGTACCTATACGAAGCTGTAGACGATCCGGATAAAACAGTCGCAGAGGGAAAAACAAGAGTTAAAGCAATGAAATGGATTGGGAAACGTACCATCATAGCGTATTATGACGAATATGAAGAGGATATACATGTCAGAAGCGTCTCAGCAACAAGAAGAAAACTCGTCTAAAAATAGACCTATATGCCACAGTTGTGGCTTGGATATGGATGAGAGGATACTGAAGATCCGTTACCCAAAAGGAACATTGCCGGTTCGAGGATTTGTATGTTCGAAATGCGGCTACGAGATAATATCGTTTGAAGACGCGAAGGCTGCATCAGAGACTGCAGAACGGCTGGGGTTGCTCGAGCCGGAGGGCGCAATAACACGTAAGATAACAAGGAGCGGGGATCAGTTGGCAGTATCTATTCCAAAGGACATAGAAAGGGAATTTGATCTAAAACAGGGAGCAAAGGTAAGGATATATACAAAACACGATGAGATAATCCTGGCACCGGTTTGATTAAAGAGAACAACCACCAACAGAGCCACATGGATACTCCGACTTTAGCCATGAGTTGCGAGGATGGGGATGGGGCTTCGGAGACTGGCATGGAAATTTAAGTAGATGTCCGGTTGGTCGCGTGGCTGGCGTGTTTTTGGGATACCAACGAACGATATCCGCATACACCACTTTCAGGTCTGAACGCATCAGCGTCAGGTTGACGCGCTCCGCTTCGTCAGGTACTTCTCGATCTCGATCACAACGAACCCTGGAAGCGCAAACAGTATCATGAGCCACCACCAGTCAAGCGGCAGAGGCGCTGTTCTGAGAATGGCATTTCCGATCGGATGGTAGACGATCGCAAGTTGTGTCAGAATGGTGATCGCAATCCCTGCGAGCAGCCATCTGTTCGAGAACGGGTTGAACGTGAATGCGGACTCCGTGACCGACCGTGCAGTAATCACGTAGCAGAGATGCAGCATCACCACGGTTGTGAACGCTGCGGTCTGTGCCGGTCTGAGGAGCTCTGTAAGATCTGCATCCACCACCAAGTTTCCATCGATTATAGGCGTCCCATAGTGATAGTACATCGCAAATCCTGCTATCGCCATCACAAGAGAGACCAGCCCGACCTTCTTGAAAAAAGGAGGGTCGGTTATCCGTTCATCAGGATTTCTCGGAGGTCTCTTGAGCAGATCCTTCTCCATCGGCTCCTTGATGATCGGAAGCGCGAGTGCTACCGCATCGAAGAGATTGATCCAGAGTATCTGCACGGGTTCGAGCGGAAGCCGGTCATGGAAGAGCACCAGAGATGGAGCAAGCAGTATCGCGCCCATGACCAGCATCGCCTGCCCGCCATTTGTCGGAAGCGTGTACAGGATGACTTTTTTGATGTTATCGTAGACATACCTGCCTTCCTCCACCGCAGATACGATCGTTGCGAAGTTGTCGTCAGCAAGGATCATGTCAGATGCCTCCTTGCTCACCTCGGTTCCGGTGATCCCCATCGCAATTCCGATGTCAGCGGCTTTGAGTGCTGGCGCATCATTGACGCCATCGCCTGTGATCGCAACAACATGCCCGTGCGCTTGCAGGGCTTTTGTGATCCTGAACTTGTGTTCGGGCGCAACCCGTGCATATACGGATACATCCTCCACGACATCGCACAGTTCAGAATCACTCATCTGCGACAACTCCCCTCCTGTGAGCACTCTATCCGCATCGATTCCGAGCAGGCGGGCGACTGCTTTTGCGGTTCTCGCATGATCACCTGTGATCATCACAACCCGTATTCCAGCGCTCTTGCATCTCTCAACCCCGTCTATCGCCTCCTCTCTTGGCGGATCGATCATTCCCTGAATCCCGAGAAAGGTCATACCAGAAAGATCCTCTTGATCGAGTGATTCTTTATCAGTTACCTTATATGCCATGGCAAGAAGTCTGAGCGCTTCTTCTGCCATCTCATCCGATTTTTTCACTATATCTTCTCTGTTTATCGGTTCGATCTTGCCATCGATCATCTGGGTCTGACACATACCAAGAATCCGCTCAGGCGAGCCCTTCACATATATGATATGCTCTCCATTCTCCTCGTGAAGCGTAGCCATGTACTGCTGCTCTGACTCAAACGGGATCTCATCCATCCGCGGCAAACCATCGTTGATACCCGCTTTCATCGCAGAGACGAGGAGCGCACCTTCGGTTGGATCTCCGATGATGTTGTAGCCGTCGCCTCCCATGATGCCTGCGTCATTGCAGACATAACCAGCTTCCAGTGTTTTGATCAACTCTTCACTCATCTGAGCCGGGATAAACTCACCTTCTGGCTTGTATCCGACCCCGGTTACCATGTAGTCCATTCTTCCGGAGTATATCCGTGATACGGTCGTCTGGTTCTTGGTGAGTGTTCCTGTCTTGTCCGAGCCGATCACAGTGGTGCATCCAAGTGTCTCTGCAGCAGGCAGTCGTTTGATGATTGCGTTCCTGCGCGCCATTGCGGTCACACCGAATGCCAGAGCCATCGTCACCACCGCAGGCAGCCCCTCTGGTATCGCAGCAACCGCCATCGACACCGATGCAAGAAACGCATAAACCAGATCATATCCGAACCATACAGCCAGCACAAAGTTGAGAGCGGTGATCAAGAGGATTGCAATGACCAGGAATCTGGTGAACTCTGCCATCTTCCTCGTAAGCGGTGTTACGATCTTCTC
>PIXW01000050.1 GCA_003601535.1 ANME-2 cluster archaeon | reverse complement strand
TAAACGGACATATTTGATGAATGAAAGATTAATATACCAAATAGCACCATCTAATTGTGTAAGGTGATGCGATGATCGTAGAAATATTATGGATTGCGCTTATATTATTGATTCTGGCATCCGCGCTTCCAGAGCGATATCGGCGCAATCGTTTTCTTATCGGTGCGGCAGGCTGGTTCTTCTTTGCCATCCACTGGGCTATCCAGCCGGTACATTATCTTGAGATAGATGATTATTTCAATATCATACTGGTACTGGTGGTATCGGTCTTCTGTCTGATCGTATCGCATGCGATGATTAAGAATTACAGACATTACGAGGGTGCGGAAAACACGCTTCTGACACTGACGACCGCATCGGCACTCGGGGGCATATTTTACTATCCATTTGCCCATATCCCGATCCTTAACACATTCCTGATATCGATGGTTGCAAAACAGGTTGTTTACATCCTGCAGGCGCTCAGCGTACCTGCACAACTGATCGGATGGAACCGGATCGAACTCAACGGGTACCCGGTCACGATCATTCTTGCATGCACAGCTATCGAAAGCATCGCGATATTCATCGGACTGATCTTCTGTGTGCGTGCATCTGCGAAAAGAACCATGATCGCATTCGCTGCCTCAGTTCCAGTGATTTATATTCTGAATCTGATCAGAAATACCTTTGTTGTCGTTGCTTATGGATACCAGTGGTTTGGTGAACTCAGTTTTCAGATTGCACATCACGTAATTGCGAAGATCGGCTCAGGAATTGCACTCTTCGTGATCGCTTATGTTGTGCTGCAGGTGCTCCCGGAACTGCTGGATACGATCGATCGGCTGTTTGCGATCCTGCGCGTATACATAAAGGGCGCGGAGAGGATGCGATGATCAGGATTGCGAAAGGCTCTATCCGGTGGATTCTTACCGCCGGAGCATGTGCTGTGGCAGCATCGGTTGTTACCCTCTTCGATGATCGATTTCGCATCATCGCCTATATTTTTATCTTGCTAACGGTATTCTTTATCGGTTTTTTTCGTGATCCACACCGGATACCAGATTATTCGGAGATTCACGACGATCATGTACTGTTAGCACCTGCGGATGGCAGGGTCATGGCGATCAAGGATGGTGCGGTACAGATCTTTATGAACTTTCATAATGTCCATGTCAACAGGACGCCGATCTCCGGCAGGGTCAGGTCCATCAGATACAAAAAAGGTAGCCACATCCCGGCTTTTACAAAAAGTTCCTCGCGAAACGAGCGCAATGAAATTGTCATCGCAAACAAAGACACCCAATGTGCAGTCACACAGATCGCTGGAACAGTAACGCGCAGGATCGTGTCTTACGTCAAAGAAGGGGATTTTGTGCAGCGAGGCGGGCGCATTGGCATGATCCGGTTTGGTTCGAGGGTGGATGTAACCATACCAGATAACTTTGAGGTTGTTATACGAAAAGGGGATCGGGTACGTGCGGGTGAGACCGTGATAGCGATTGAAAGATCAGGAACAGGCGATGAATAACAATGAACACGAAACCGGCATCATACGGTTAATTCGGCTGCCAGACCTGATTACGATTTTAAATATCCTGTTTGGATTCACAGCCATTCTTCTTGTGCTGAACAATGGTGTGGATAGTGCTATCGTCCTCATTCTTGCTGCCGCGCTTGCAGACGGTATGGACGGCGCTGTTGCAAGACGTGTCGAGTTCGGCGTCTTCGGAGAACATCTTGACTCGTTTGCAGATGCCATCTCCTTTGGAATAGCTCCTGCGGTCATCTATTATGCGGTGGCAAGCAGCGATCACCATGCCATTGTATGCGCATTCTCTGCCGCGTACCTGATCTGTGGAATATTAAGACTCGTCAGATTCGGTATACTGGACGATCTGGAGTTTCGCGGGCTTCCGATCACAGCAGCAGGCACATTTGCTGTGCTATTACTATATCTGGTAGATTCGCCGTATCTGGTAACCGGCGTCTTCGTCATATTATCTGTGCTGATGATCAGTAATATACGCTATCCGAAGGTGAGATCGCTTACGATATTGGTGCCGCTTGCTGCAATATTTATTCTCGCGATTGTGGCGCATTTCATCGGATTCTACAACTGGTTTGCATGGATTCTATTTATTCTGATTGGAATTTATATGATAAGTCCACTGGTCGGACGTGACCGTGTTCCCATAAGCTGAAAAACGCGATGTCAGCCATACCCCGCAAGCACTTTTTAAGGATGAGAACCATTTAGATATGGTTCATCGATTAGTACGCAGGTTCAGGATGTTGATGACATGGGAACGCCAAAAAAGAAGAAGCGCGCAAAGATGAGGAGACATAAACTCAAGAAGCTCAAAAAAAACATGAGACACAAGCGATAAAACCTATGGTTACAACTCTCCTCTCCAACACTGACCGGCTGGATGTGAACGCCGGCATGCTTATAAAAGTGCGCTCTGCAACAGACCCACGATATGGATGTGTGCCAGAAGATCGACCGGTTGAGGAACTACTGCACTGCGGAGTTGTCAATCTCGACAAACCCGCCGGACCAACCAGCCATGAAGTGACATCATGGGTCAAAGGAATATTACATATCGATCGAGCAGGACACAGCGGAACACTCGACCCAAGGGTAACAGGTGTACTCCCGATCATGCTTGGCGATGCTACAAAGGTGGTGAAAGCGCTCTTGCTTGCCCCGAAGGAGTATGTATGCCTCATGCGCCTGCATCACCCTGTTCCAGAGGGTATGATCCGCGAGGTATGCGCCGAGTTCACGGGCCGTATTTACCAGCGTCCACCGATCAAGTCAGCGGTCAAGCGAAAGCTCAGGGTGCGAACCATTTATTATCTCCGGATCGAAGAGATTGAAGACGTGGACGTGCTATTCACGGTTGGCTGTGAAGCAGGCACCTATATCCGCAAACTGTGTCATGACATCGGCATCGCTCTCGGTACTGGCGCACACATGGCAGAACTGCGCAGAACTGGAGCAGGTCCTTTTGACGAAAGCGATCTCGTAACACTGCACGATCTCTGCGATGCTTACGTCGAATGGAAGGAAAGTGGCGACGAAACCATGCTGCGAAGCATGGTACATCCTGTCGAAAGGGCGCTCGTGCATCTGCCACAGATAACGATTCGCGATAGCGCTGTGGATGCGATATGCCATGGTGCATCGCTTGCAGCGCCAGGAATAGTGTCGCTCTCTGAAAAGATCATGACCGGCGACATCGTTTGCGTGTACACCCAGAAAGGCGAGGCGGTCTCAATCGGCGACGCATGTATGGATGCCATAGCGATGCAGCGTGCAAAAACCGGAATTGCGGTGCGCACCGATCGGGTGATCATGAGGACAGGTACGTATCCAAAAGGATGGATCACATCAGATAAGCCGAGGTAGTCTAGCGGTAAGGCGCACGCCTGGAGGGTTACCAGCCCTGAAAGCGTGTGGGCGGAAACGCCCTCGTGAGTTCAAATCTCACCCTCGGCGTAGTTAAAAAAATAAGAAGAGTGCCCGGGTTTTCCGGGCACCGTCGTTTCTGATCACAGCGTGATCGCGCCTCTCGCTGCCTGCAGGATCATCAGCGCATCGAGTGATGTGACGCTGCCGTCGCCACTGACATCCGCTGCGGTAGAGGGCGTGCGTGCCCCGACTGC
>PIXW01000049.1 GCA_003601535.1 ANME-2 cluster archaeon | reverse complement strand
TATATAAGCGATGAAATCAAGTTTCTGGTCGGAAAAAACATTATTTTTGCGGATTCTGTGAATAAGGAACTGAGACCGCAGTCGAGGCTGAATCTGCTTGCAGTGCGTGAGGTGATGAAAGATGCGTAGAATTGGGATTGCTGTTTGGGTGTTGCTTGTGATCGCACTTGTGGGGCTGCCCGCGGGCGTGCAGGCAGAGGGGGCTGATGATGGGCTTGTAGCGGAGTGGCGTTTCGATGAGGGGTCCGGGAGTGTTCTTGCGGATAGCTCAGGGAATGGGAACGATGGGGTGATTCATGGCGCGACGTGGGTCGAGGGGGAGTATGGGACTGCGTTGAGTTTTGATGGGGTGGATGATTATGTAGTCATACCAACTGATTCTGGTATCAATCCTATCGATGGCTCTTGGACAGTTGAAGCATGGATAACTGTACCAACAATCCCTCCATCGGATCATAATTATCCCATAATGGCGAAACATGACGGCGATATGGATAATGGATATGCCTTATTGGTTAGCTATGATGGGAATGTTCACTATATGGTTGACCATTATAAAGGTCCAGTTTACAAAGCCATCGGTACCATTTCAACAAATTCTTGGTATCATGTCACCGGTGTTTTAGATAAATCAACAAATAATTTAAACATGTTTGTAAATGGATTTCAAACAGGTTCAACTTCAATATCTGGACTTGGCACTATTAATCCATCAAATCCACTCTGGATTGGTAGATACCATAGAGGGTCTAGGTCAAGGTATGAATATTTCAACGGCATCATCGATGAAATCCGTATCTACAACCGTGCTTTAACGGCAGAAGAAATAAAAGCAGAGTATGAACAAGGGACAACTGCATTAACCTTAACAAAATCCGCCGCCCCGCACTCCATCAAACAAGGTCAGACCACAACGGTAACCATCACCGTAAAAAACACCGGCACAACCGAGATAACAGACATCGAAGTAGCAGACACAATCCCCTCAGATCTAACCTTCATCAGCGGCGAGACCTCGAAGACATACACATCCCTAAGACCAAAGGACTCGCGGGAGTTCCAGTACGTCCTGCAACCGAGCGATGTTGGTACGTTCAATCTGGACCCAGCCACGGCAACTTATGAGGACAAAGATGGAAATTACCACACAGCCGAATCAGAAACTGCCACAATCACGGTGATCCCGTCCACTGGCACAACTCCTGCACCGATAAGACCAATCAACCGTGCTGCAACAGCGCTTTCCATCACCAAATCCCCATCCCCCCACTCCATCCGCCAGTTCGGTGAAACCACCATCACCATATCCATAGAAAACACCGGTACCACAGACGCAACCGACATCGAGATCACTGATGCGATCCACCCCAGTTTCGATCTCGTCTCCGGCGACTTCCCGAACCCGAAGCGTTACGACCTGATCCGACCCGGCGAGACACGAGACATCCAGTACACAATCTCCGCAAAGGAGAGCGGCACATTCACGCTTGACCCTGCCACCGTAACTTATGCAGACGAGGACGGGAACATCCATGAGGCAACATCAGAACCCGTGTCCATCAAGGTCATCCCGTCCACAGAGGGCAGCACTTCCGGCGGCACACACCGCAGCAACCCCTCAGTCTCGACTGCAAGCGTGCAGCTTCACGGCGAGAAGACCAGTGTCGTGCTCGGCGAGGATATCCTGCTGAAACTCTCTGCTGTGAACCTGATCACCAAACCAACGATGCATGTGCAGGTCATAATCATCCCGCCATCCGGCATGAGCGTTACTTCATCCGCTTTTGCCAAATCCGGAGCTGGTCAGTATACGACCACGTACGAACTTGAGCCTGGAACCGGTAAGGACATCGAGGTTGCGATACGATCTAATCAGGTCGGGGATTTCGATGTGAACGGCAGGATCATCTACTATTTCGGTGATGATCGTGATGATGCCGAGGATCACACGCTCACCCTGCCGATCACGGTGCGGGCGGAGGCAGAGGCGGGTTTTACACCCACACCCACTGCCACGGAAGATGGAATGAAAACTCCTGGTTTCGATTTCATGTACGCTCTTTGTATGGTATTATTTATCTGGTATTATAGGAGAGGTGGGATCCTATGAACAGAGAAGAGATAGCAAAGGAGTTCGCAGACCGAATTTTGAGCAGATTCGAAGACAGGATAGAGAAAATAATCCTGTTCGGATCGGTTGCAAGAGGCGAGTCCGGAGCAAACAGTGACATCGATGTTCTGGTGGTCACAAGACAAAAGGATATCGGGACGATGAAAGAAATCTGCGGTGTTGCGTATGATGTGTCGATCCGCCATTTTACTGGTATATCGCCAAAAATTTATTCCCATGATGAAATTGTGAGAAGTCTGCGAGTTATGACGCCTTTTATCGAAGAAATATTGAATGACGAGGTGCCGTTACATGGAAGTATCCGAGATTACAGAGCAGCAACTTAAAATCGCGTGGGAACGATTGGATGCTGCCAGATATCTTTTTGACGGTGGATTTTATAAAGACAGCGTAAGCAGAGCATACTATTCGATGTATCACGCTGCTGTTGCGATACTCACGCTCAAAAACATAAGAGCAAGGAGACATTCCGGCATTTTGAGGATGTTTGGTCTGCATGTGATACAGGAAGAGGATGTGGAGCATTATTACGCCAGTGCCTTAAAATTCGCAAAGGAAGAGCGAAAAAAGGGCGATTATGATATATTTGCATAAATTGGAGAAGAGGAGGCGGAAACTATAATAAACGATGCAGAAAAGTTTCTGAAGCGGGCAGAGGAGCTGATAGAAAAGATCGAAGAAGGTGACACCGATGGATAGGGGAGAGAGCATCGAGAAACTCGCCGGGCTTCTCTCGGCAGACGAGTACGGGGACGTGATCGCAGAGACGCTTGTCGAGATTCTTGCCGAGGAACGGAAGCGGAATATCTTTGTCGCCAAACTTCAGGAGGTGAGGAATGAGACAAAAGCGATCGATCAGGAGATCACATTCACACCGATGGAGCGAAGCGTGCTCGATTTCGTGCTCGCGAAGAAACAGCCGCTCAAGGCAGGTGAGGTGTCTGATGCGATGGGCGCGGAGTATCCGAGTCTGCGGCACAGGACTCATGCATCGAGTGTGCTGAATTCGCTCGTCTCAAAAGGGGTTCT
>PIXW01000048.1 GCA_003601535.1 ANME-2 cluster archaeon | reverse complement strand
CCAACTCGTTTTTTGATAATGCCGCAGTAGTCTGCTGATATTTCGATACCGATCGCAGATCGACCAAGATCACGCGCAGCGAGCAATGTAGTGCCCGCGCCGCAGAATGGATCGAGCACCATGCCGGGCTGATATCCCGCGTCGCAGTCACATGATGTCCAACCAACAGTGTGCTTCTCGATGACTTGTTTGGTTCGCAGTGATGATGTCGGGCCTGCTCCGATGTGATCGGCAGTCTTGCTACCATAACCCCCCATCATGATCCTATTGCCAGTTGGCTCGACTATCCGTTCTCGTGCCACCCCACATTTTGGGCACACTTCACGCGGGCAAAACGCTTTGATAAGTCTCTCGCAAAGCAAAACAGGATACACTGCAAAATGGTCGTTGCCTTCGATTCCAGAAGTAAACGGCTTCGTATTGATCTGCCAGACATTCGGCGAAGTTGCTCCCATTGCGTTTGGTCTCATACTCCGTTCTCGATAAGTGTCTTGTCCAGTGCCTTCATCCCACATGCTGTTATGGTTATTCAATGGATGTAGTCTCTCTCCGCCCCAACGATCAATTGGTTCTGTGTATGGTGTGCGAATCGAGTCCATGTCTGACCAGTACTTTGGTTGTTTTGTGAACATGTAAACATACTCAAAAGTAGAACAGCATCGATCAACAACAGAGGATGGCATCGCGTTGCCAGTTGTCTTGTTGGTCTTCGCGATCCAAACTTTTTTTGCCCAAATTATTTTATCTCGTAGAATCCAACCTTGATCGATGCATCCAAGCATAATCCGCTCTGGTATACCACATAAACACTTCGCTTTGTATTTCGAGTAATCCCAATCAGTGACAGGATATTCATTACGTCCTGTGCCAAACTTTGGGTCTTTGAAGTCCACTTCACCATTGTCATACTTCGGTGTAGCACCGTGTCCACCACCAAAATACGTATCACCGATGTTCAGACAGAACACCCCAGATGGTTTTAACACCCGCATTAGTTCGTATGTGACGTCGAGTATGGCATCGACGTATTCTTGAATGGTTGGTTCGAGTCCAATTTGTTTGCTGTTTTGATAGTTGCGCTGCTGCCAATATGGAGGACTCGTGATTATTGTATCGATTGTGTTGGATTCTATCGTTTTTAATCCGTCGATCACGTCAGCATTGATCAATCTTATTGTTTGCATCATAACACCTCGTAAACATATTCTACTGAACCATCAATCGTGGTCTGATTAAACGCGTTGCTCTGTCGAATTTTATCGCAGTATCCACGATCCCGATCAATCCCGACGACATTCCGCTTCAGATCACGGGCGACTTTCATGGTCGTGCCTGACCCGACGAATGGGTCACACACGGTGTCTCCGACGTAACTGAAGAGTTCGATACATCTCTTCGGCAGTTCTTCTGGATAGACCGCTGGATGAAACTTTGATCGCGCGCATGGCATTGTCCAGACATCAATCGTCCATTGCATGAAGTCTCGCGGGCTAATGGATGATTCGCCTTTATGGAGCTTTTTCCACTGCTCGTTATACCCGACGATCAAGACTTCTGCTTGATGTCTGAGCCAGGGACACGATGCAGACTTCCATGAGCCCCACGCCGTATCGTTGCCGCTGTTTGACTGGTTCCAGACCACATAATCGCGAATCGTTAACCCAGCATCGATGATCGCATTCTCCCACTCGTACATTACGGGGCGCGTGATTGAATGCGACCCCATCGTGAATGGTACGTTGATGGCAAACCGTCCATCTGGTTTTAAAACCCGTTTAAATTCGCGGCAAGAATTGTTTGCCATGAGTAGATAATCTTCTTTACTCACGTCTGTTTCGTACTCTTTGCCGACGTTATATGGTGGCGATGTTACGATCAGATCAATAGAATTGTCTTCGAGAGATCGCAACCCATCAATGACGTCGGCACAAATCAATTTACTTGTTATCATCATTCTTTTCGTTCTGCCATTGCATGATTCGTTCGCAATACGTCATCGTGAGATACGAGCACCACTTGCGCGCAGGACAGTCGTTGCATGGTTCGCACAATGTTTATCTCCGATAATACATCCATTTGCAATCCCATCCATTAAGGATGGGCAGTCGGCACGTCATCCAAGAGATACCTAAACGGCACATTGTTTACCACAACCACTGCTCCATCTGGCAATGGTGTTTCGGGCAACAGCGCAACATTTGCAGTATCATCTGAGTTAATTGCTATGATTTTGACGCGATGTCTGATCCACGCGATCATATCATCGCCAACTTTTGGTTTCGCGGTATCGTCGCAACAACACCCGTCACACCCATGTTCTCCCATCGACATGATGCCTCTGTCCTCAAACTCTTTTACCGATGCGGGATGTGGATGCCCAATGCCATGCTTGCAAACGTTCTCGACCAACCCAGATGCCCGGACTATTTGTCGCACTGCCCAATCGGGTCGAGGGTATTTGCTTTGGTCGACATCGTCGCCGCGATGCACATCGGTTGTACTGTCTTCAAATTTGTGTTTATCCATGTTTCGTGTCTCCTATTAGTGTTATGGTTTTATCAATTGTACGCATGGTAACAGAATCTGTTACTATCGTGTTATTACCATAGTTCTCTCTCGACATCCAGTACCGCTTCAACAATGTCTTCGATGATATGTTTTTGTGCGATCGGTATCTCAAACATTTCACCGTCATCGTCTGCATAATATAGGTACAATTTGTCCATGACCACATCGATGTTTGGCGGGTGTGCCCTTACACAGTGTAGTGCGCGATTCGCCCATTCACGATCAGCGTCCTTCTGGACTTCTGTCAGATCGTCGTATGGTATCATGAGACTGCCCCATCGTTGCATACGGTCTGACGAGATATGTTCAGTTTTGAGTATATTCTGTCCCCACTGCATCCATTGCTCGTGCTCCAATGCAGCGAGGCATTCACGGACATCGTGGGTCACCATGTCTGTGCAGTGTGTCCCCTCGATGGGGTCTGTGTGGTTGTGCGCACCATCATCAAAAAAGACGATCTTCACATGTTGCTGTCCTTCGCCTTGTATGATGGCGTCTTTGACTGCTGTGGCTGATCCGAATTCTGCCTTGAATGTGTTTGTCATTAGATGTAGATTGGTGACATGTGGTATAAAAAGGTTGCGAGAGTTTGGCGATCAATCAACATCTCCGAAGTACGATTGCAGTGGTGGTGTGTGTTTCATACACCTATCCGCATACAGATGCCCCCACTCACCACTGATCTCAAATCCGATGCAATTGCGATTGGTTTTGCGACATGCTTCGAGAGTCGTGCCTGATCCCAGAAATGGATCACATATCAGATCACCTTCATTGGAGTATTTTTTAAGTATCCACGTGAACACTGGTGTGGGTTTTTGTGTTGGGTGAACGCGTTTCTCTTTTTTTTTCATGTTCTCTTGTAGCATCCCATTCCATTTATATCGAAAAATCCGAACCGCCGATTTAAAAGATGTCCATGCAAGCTCACAGTCTGCAAAATCGTTTCTACCATTCCTTTTGTCCCAAACAATCCAACAGGACGATGGTGTGAGGTAATCTGTGTAATAATTGCCACCGAATATGATCTGGTTCTTTGATATGCGCAACATTTCATCAAAATATTCTTT
>PIXW01000047.1 GCA_003601535.1 ANME-2 cluster archaeon | reverse complement strand
GAGAGGAGGTTGAAAGAAGAGCATGAAAAGAATCGAATTTCACGATAGAGAACAGGAGATGAAAGAGTTCATGGATATTCTGAATTCCGAACCATCCCTGATCACATTCGTCTACGGACCGATAAATTCTGGAAAGACCGCATTGATTAGCCACCTGATAGAGCAACTACCAGAGGGGTATACACCATTCTATATCAACCTGCGTGGACGGTTCGTCACAGGTTATGAAGACTTCCTGAATGTACTATTTGAGATCGATGAGAGCGGTGTGACCAACAACGTTGGTGAGTATGCAACATCGATACTGAAGGATCTGAAGATACTCAGCGGAATCCCGATACCAATAAATCTGTTTGAACAGATATTCGATAAGAAGAATAAAAGCAAAGATATGTTCAGATATATTGAGCGTTTCTTTGTTGAAATGTCAGCGAAACGTGTTCCGGTGATGATCATCGATGAGTTACAGGTGATCGGAGATATGAAGATCGATGGGGTCTTGATTTACAAGTTATTCAATTTCTTTGTGCGACTCACAAAGGAGTTGCATCTGGCACACGTCTTTGTGATCACTTCTGATTCACTCTTCATAGAACAGGTTTACAGCGAAGCGGTGCTCTCCGGGAGGTGCAGATATCTGCTGGTGGATGATTTTGATCGCGAGACCGCCGCCGCGTTCCTGGAGAAGCATGATTTTACTGCTGATGAGAAGAGGATGGCGTGGGAGTACTGCGGTGGAAAGCCAGTCTGTCTGGTTGAACTCATAAACTATGAAAAGAGAGAAGAAAAATTAAGAGAGGTACTGCGGATAAGAAGAGGGCAGATAGACCAGAGAATAGGGATACTGAAGGATGTGCGCAAGAAGATTTTATTTGAAGAGGAAGAGGTCGAAATAACATACGACAACGTCATGAAGACTCTCAAGCGATTTTCAGAGAATGACAGCTATGAATATGTGAGAATAACTCCGGATCTGACATATCTCATTAAGGAGAATATTCTCTTTGCTGATCCGGCAAACGGCATCATAAAGCCGCAGTCGAGGCTGGACCTACTTGCGATACGAGAAATATTGCGCAGGGGTGAATAGAAGATGCATAGAATCGGAATGGTTCATTGGATACCGATTGCGATTGCATCTGCAGGCGTGTGGACAATCACGGCAGCTCGTGGATCGGAAGACTCGCGCAAAGGCGTGATTGCCGATTCATTCATGATAACGTTTATCCAGTAGCACACCAGAATCGAGATAGTATGCCTGGTCACCTGCTCGAATTGTACCACCAGCTGCTGGACAAATTCGGACCCCAGCACTGGTGGCCCGCCGAAACCGAGTTCGAGGTCATTGTGGGCGCTCTTCTGACCCAGCAGACCCGATGGGAGAGTGTTGAGCAGGCAATCGAGAATCTGAAGGCGCAATCGCTGCTGACGCCAGATGCTCTTGCAGACGCTGATAAGGGTACAGTCGAGGAATGTATCAGGTGCACAGGATTTTACAGGCAGAAGAGAGAGCGGCTGCAATTATTGTCGCAGTATTTCTCTCGAAATGGGGTATCCAAAATCCTTGAAAGACCGGTTGATGAACTCAGAAAGGAATTATTATCACAAAAAGGGGTCGGACCTGAAACTGCGGACAGCATCATTCTGTATGCTGCGCATAAACCTGTATTCGTGATCGATGCCTACACAAAGAGAATCTGTGAGTGTCTTGGCATAACTGGCGGATATGAAACACTGCAACGATATTTCGAGGACTCGCTGCCAGGGGATGTGTCATTATATCAGGAGTTCCACGCGCTGATCGTTGCGTACGCAAAGCAGTACTGTACAAAGAAACGATGCGATGAGTGTATCATCGTCTGAGTATAGCGGTGCGCCCACGCACTTCTGCCAATTCGAAACCAGTTCTTGATGCAACCTCCCCTGCAATCTCAGCCGCGCTCGCTGGAGCATTTCGCAGAATTCGTATCTTGATTGTGTTTTTTCCCTTCATCTGCTCTCTGATCTCGTTTATTACCTGATCGGTAACTCCACTCTTCCCGATGTTGATCACAGGTTTCATATCAGTTTCTTGATCTTTTCTGCTGCTTTTGTCAATTCAACGAGAATCAGACCAAGTCCAGCCTCTGGCGCGGTCAGAACCACCACAAGAGCCTTCGGTCCGGCGCCCATGCACACCAGTTTCCCATCGTCGGTCTCCACGATCACCCGGTTCGGTATGCCCTTATTCAGTTCGGATGTGGCAGTCTCTGCTGCGCCCAGCATCGTTGCCGACATCGCAACAAAGGTCTCAGGATCTCCTTTCACATGCATATCCGCATTCATGAGAAGACCATCCCTCGTTGCTATCGCACTCGCTTCAATCTCGCCGATCTTTCCAAGATCTGAGAGAACTTTCCCAAGCATCTCTGATGTCGACATTTCAGTCCACCTCCATCACCATATCGACCAGCGTTTCGAATGCCTCGAAGACACCATCACGATTGGTTGCAATCGCAGGCATAATCGGCACATTCGTTGGCATGCTGAGTTTTTTCCTGATCTCTTCCGGTGTAAGCGCGCCCTGCAGGTCCTGCTTGTTCGCAATGATCACAATCGGCAGACCAAACGACATCGTAATCTCCAGCATTCGCTTACCGCGTACGAAATCAGCGGCGTTTGTCGAATCAAGAACAAGAAAGACGCCCATCGCCTCTCCGCTGAGCAGTTTTACGATCGGATCGAACCGTTCCTGCCCAGGTGTTCCAAATATATCAGCAGTAAATCCTCTGTAATCGATATGCCCGTGATCGAGTGCGATGGTCGTGCCAAGTCGATCCACAGATACTGCTCTGTTCGATAGCGCATGCACGAACGTTGATTTGCCAGCATTGAACGGTCCTGTAACGAGTATCTTTGGAATGTACACACGTATGCCGCCCGGCCTCACAATCTTGAATAGCACACACTTTCTGGGTACATCCATCCAGTCTGCCTTCAATATGCCAAAATACTGCCCAAAAATAACTCTCTCCGAAATTCCACCAACAGAAATAGCAGAATTACAGATATCTTCTTTTATATGCAACAAAGTATCCTCTGAATATGGCCATGCTGTAAAATTATAAACCATCGCGTGATCATACAGCATCGCATACTGGTTCCACTCCTCTATTGCATCGAGCGTTTCAGACTCCCCGCACAGATCCATAATCGTCGAAAGCGATTCAAACACAACAACGCCAGGTCCATCCAGATCCTCCATCGCCTGTTTGATGCACTGAGTCAAATCGTTAACATCCTCAGGATCGGATACAACATACCGTTCACGCGAATCCGCACCGATCAATCCGGAAAACGCGTCCACGATGATGAACCGATCCCCGCATTCATCGGTATTCCATCCGAACTCGTCGAATTGCTCCCTGATCATCCGTGGATCGGTGCTGGATGCGACATAAACCCCGTATCTTCCGTTTGATACGGTATGGTACATCGTCTGCATCCCGAATACATTACCCTCAACCCCAGGATATATATAATATACCAACGATTTTCCTTCCGGGATACCTCCGAGTAGATAATCGTCCAGTTTAGGTATTCCTGTCTCTATCATATTCACTAACCCCGTAGTATAATATTTACACCATCAATTTCGTAATCAAACCATGGTGTTGGTTTTGGTGTAAGCCCAACAGCTCGGATCTGATAACCAGCCTCCCCTTCCCTGATCTCAATCATGCCATCGAATAACTGCTTAAGTGTCACAATGGTCTTATCATCGTGCATCCCGTCCTCGATCACGTATACACCAAGCGCGTTCGCTGCTTTGATGCGTCCTGTGAAGACATGCAAAAACCGGAACACTGTCGGCAGATTCGAGTACATCAGAATCGTTGAGAGCGAATTGATACACAGCCTCGTTTTCCGCAGTTGTAGATCCATCCAGAAGTGCTCAAAGAACTGACTGATCTTGACGCCGATGCCTGTGAGATCAACAGGGCTCGACGCCATCTTGATATTCTCGGTATCGGGTGCGCCAAACCCGAGAGTGCGCGTAACACAGTCCACAATCCCGATATGATCCATCGGGATGTTGGTATCATGGTGTCCGAACCATTCGAGCACATTGGTTCCTGGCTCGCGCGTTGAAACGATCACAGCGGCATTGTTATCGATCAACCCATGATATGCAACAATGTTTATAATATCATCCTTTCCGCTCATAGGAGGGCCGATCACCATGATGTTCGTACCGCCTCCGATGTCACCGATCAGTTCATCCAGTCTGGAGATACCAAAATTATAGGTCATAAAGACTGCACCCAATTTCTTTCGTATTTAGGGGTTGTATGTTTTCATATAAAAATCCATCTGAAAGATCACAATGTTGTTTGCACTGCAGATGCGATTACATTTCTTGCGGTCTTCCATGAATGCCGCACACATTCCGGAAAACTCCTGTGCTCGCGGAACCATTCCTGTAGAAATCGTATGGTTTTGGGGTCGGACGGGTACCCGCTGCCAAAGTCGCCAACCTCTCTTCGCAGCAGCTCAACTGCACGATCCCTGTGAACCTTCGCGATGATGGACGCCGCAGCAACGATCCGGTATGTTTCATCGGCTTTATGCCGCGCAGTGACCCTGACCTGATATTCGCAGCCGTTCTGCACGTTTCTGCCGAAACGTTCTTCATTGACATCTGCAGCATCCAGAAACGCATATTCCGGTCTCAGGTTTTCAAGTACCCTTGCATAGCATCGAACCATGATCTCGTTCATCGTCATGACTGTACGCAGTTCATCGATCTGATGCGCGCTCACCTCCAGTACAAACCACCCATCCGCTCTTTCCTTGATTTTTACGTCAAAAAATTCACGTTTTTTTGGAGTCAATTTTTTGGAGTCTTTTAAACCAAGTTCTTCAATCAGGTGAAGATTATCTTCCTCAACCAGCACGCCTGCAACACACATCGGTCCGATTACCGGACCCTTGCCAGCTTCGTCGATTCCTGCGATCTTCATGGTTGGTTAGGATCTGATGTGAGGATAAACATATTTGTGCAACTCTTTCATAACCCCAGGACTAAAACATGCCTGCGGCGATGGTACGTGGCGCAACGTCTGGGCTGGCGATGCGGGCGATTAGGAGTGGTTATGATGGG
>PIXW01000046.1 GCA_003601535.1 ANME-2 cluster archaeon | reverse complement strand
GGTGAGGTTGGGTGATTTTCTGGTTCGGGTTAATTAATTTTAGTTAGGTACCATGATGAAGTTAGCTACTGCTATTGGTTTTTGGAGCATCTTTTAAACTTGGGAAAAAGATTGATCAAAAACATCCTACCTCCGGTAGGATTGCGATATGACGCTGCCATCGCGGCTCACGTCCCATCGCGGGTCGGACGGGCGGCTGGAGGCTCGCGATCTGGAGCGCAATTGCGGCGTCCGCAGTTGTGAAAGCATCATCCACACGCTGCCAGCCGTCCTCGTCCACATACAACTGCTCGCCAGCCGCCATGCCGCAGAACGCGAGCCACAGTACAAGCGCGCTGATGATCGCAATCTTCTGATTCTGCGTTGTGTTATATCCGGTCATATTTTCGACTCCTTTATCCCTTCTGATCCCCCGAGTTCAATTACCTCATCCGTTAGTCCATTCATTAATATTTAAATCTTTGGCAGTGCAGGCGGTTTGATCGATGCAGGCAACCGCCAACATTTAATCCACCGAAGTAATACGCGCAGTACCCGCTTTATAGTTAAAACAGACTTCAAACTCTTCTAATAATGTTTTAAATCCAATTATCAGGGGCATTTCATCTGTTAGAGCAAAGTAACTGATCATCCTGATCTTTTTCGTGTGAGATCTCTCATCGATGAGCATCGCGTCAATTTCACCAACAAGCACCGGAATGGAACACTCATCGATAGGGACGATGCCGCTCATGCTATGATCTGAAAGTACGGTTGTATCCGAACTACTCCATATTCTTCGCGGTATTACTGAAATGTGTGCACCAGTATCCACAATTGCAGAATAAGGACCTATCCACCCCTTTTTTCCTGAAAACATAATGCTTGACATCAATCGAATGACATAACCCTTGCCATTGATCTTGCGCTCCAGATCAGGATCAGTGCCCCTGTCGAAATACAGTTCAATACTGGTAGACCGATGCCCCGCTTCCAACAAAGATCAGTGGGATGCGCTTTTCTGATACTTTCGCCCTTGCTTCATCTTCCGCCCTACCAAGTTCCGAATTCGCTGCAATTACCTTCTCCTCGAATATAGCCACCCACTTATCCGGATACTTAACCGTTAGTTCAGACATGTGCTCACGCGCCCAATTCCAGTCCTCCCAGAATCTTCTGGTTATCTCGAGCATGTTATCACCTGATGTTATCTTGGTGATGTTTGTATTATACTTTTTGGGACTGATGTGCGATCTGCCGCTCCTTGTGATCGTTGACAACGGATCGACCGAGGAGGACCTGCCCGCATTCAAGCAGACCTCGATCTACGGGATTGATGTCGTCGTGGTCGATCACCACCATCCCGATGCGGTCGTAGATCAGTATCTCCTGCCGAGTATATGAACCCGTACCACGTTGGCGGCGACTTCGGGGTCACGGCAGGGATGATATGTGGTGAGCTTGCACGGATGATCAACCCGGATATCACTTGATGAGATAAAGCATCTTCCAGCGGTGGCTGCTCTCGGAGATCGGTCAGAAGCGCCGGAGGCTGCGGCGTACATCGATCTCGTCTCTGACCGGTACGAGACGTCTGATCTCTCGGATATTGCGCTCGCACTCGATTACGCTGCATTCTGGCTCAAGTTCCAGGACGGGCGCGGGCTTGTCAACGACATCTTAAACTTCGGAAAAATCGAGCGCCACAAGGGACTAGTGAAACTGCTATGCGAGCAGGCGAGAGGTGCGATAGAGAATCAGCTGGCTGTGTGTATGCCGCATGTGCGCACGCAGAGACTGCCGAACGGAGTATCCTTAAACGTGATCGATCTCGAGCACTTTGCGCACAAATTCACGTTCCCGCCGCCCGGAAAGACGTCAGGCGAGATCCATGACCGCATCTGTCAGGGAAACGACGATCCTGTAGTGACCCTCGGCTACGGTCCCGATTCACTGCGATCCGGTCACGCGGCGTTCTTATGAACATCCCGCAGATGGTGCGAACCCTGCACGACGAGCTTATCGGCGCAGTGGCCAACGGCGGCGGGCATCTCGTTGTCGGGAGCATCAAGTTCGTGGAGGGGATGCGGACAGAGGTCTTGCAGCGGCTTGCTTAGATGATTGGGGGGCTCGAGGTTGTTCGAGCTTTCGCGATCGTTCGGGCGGGCGGTGGTGACTGCGGTCTGGAATGCGGCACAGCATCGCCCGATAAGCATCGGGTAGCGGGTATCGCCGCAGTCACATTTGCAGGGCGAACATTTCAACCATCTCAATCACCTGCGATACGCATGTCTGCGATGCCGGATATGATAGATGATGACAACTCCGGATCTGGTATGCACCTGGTAGATAACTCTATAATCTCCAATCCGAATCCTGTAATCCCGAACTGACCCACGAATCGTACGGTGCTGCGAAGGAAACGGATTATCTGCAAGCGATTCGATGGCTCTTATGATCCGCGGGACTTGTTGCGGATCAATGCTGTGTAAATCTCGTGCTGCCGAACTCTTCCATCGAATTTCATAAGAGCCCATCTTCTTTCAACCCTTTCTTAAGATCTTCGAATGTTATTGTGGGCTCATCCCGGCGTTCGGCGATGATCGATAGGTCGTGGAGGTCTTCCAGCAGTTCCTCATACTCCCCAATTGAGAGGATCACTGCGGTTTTTTGCCCCGCCTTATCCACGACATACTGTTCCTGAAGCGCTCTCATATTTTTCACCTTGTATCTGCTAACCGGGTTGATACTTCACTCTATGGACGGGAGTTATGATAAATCTACCTTCCCAGCCGCCGCCTGCAGGATCATGAGCGCCAACCTTTTTTCCAAAAAGGTTGATCAAAAACATCCTACCTCCGGTAGGATTGCGATGTGACGCTGCCATCGCGGCTCACGTCCCATCGCGGGTCGGGCGGGCGGCTGGAGGCTCGCGATCCAGAATGCGAAGCGTTGCGCACCCCATCACGGAAGAGTTTATACCGAGTACATACAATGTACGGATGATGACCGGACTTACGAGGATCGACCTTCGGCTTCCCGATGAATTGGTCAAAAAGACCGATATTCTTGCCAAACTCGAATATAAGAATCGTACTGACGTAATAAAGAGTGCGCTTTCTGAATATCTCAGAAGAGTTGAAACCACTATGCAGCTCAGGGAGAAAGCTGTGGAGTCGTATCTGGACGGTAAACTGACGTACAACGAACTTGCAGTGGCAATCGGACGGCAGAATGCAGAGTCGGTAAAAGTTAGTAAGAGACTGCTTGAGAGGAGCGATAGAATTGCGGAAGATATCGCTCGTGGCTGATACATCCGCTCTTGTTTCGCTGGCATCGGCATCTCTGCTGTCACTGGTTTTGAGCGAATTTGACGTGGTTGTGACCGATATCGTTGTCGGCGAACTTGATGCCATGAGTACCTTTGACGACGCCCATAGCAGGGCTGCAACTCTGGTTCTGGAAAATATTGACTCGATGAGGGTTTTGAATGCGTCCGATTATCAGAGATTCATGACGAGCAGGATCGATTCCGGAGAAGCATCCTGCCTTGAGATCATCGATGGTGGCAGGTGCGACTATCTGTTGACCGATGATTTCAGGGCTCTCGGAGAGATAGAAAAACAGATCGGTGATGTAGTGCTTCTCTCACCGATCATTCTCAAAGTACTGGTCATGAGAGGAATAATCGGGAAGGGTGAGGCACTTGCCAAACTCGGTGAGATCGCTCGGAAGAGGGATTGGCTGGGAAGACCGATATATCGGTATGCCATGAGATACTTTGACGAAGGGGTGTCGGACGCGTAGGGGCGGTCTCTGTGGTGTGGGGTGTG
>PIXW01000045.1 GCA_003601535.1 ANME-2 cluster archaeon | reverse complement strand
TTAAGATTGGAAACATATTGCCGCTTGCCGAAATTCCTGAAGGCACACCAGTATGCAACATTGAATCCCATCCAGGAGATGGCGGGCATTTTGCAAGAGCATCCGGCGTGTACGGACTTCTGATTACTCATGATGTTGGTAAGACACTGGTACAGATGCCTTCTGGCGCAATGAAATGGCTGCATCCACATTGCAGAGCAGTGATTGGTGTGGTTGCTGGCGGCGGGCGTACTGATAAACCATTTGTCAAAGCAGGTAAGAAATACCACAAACTCAAGACCCGCGCAGCGAAATATCCACGCACAAGCGGAGTTGCAATGAATGTGATCGATCACCCATTCGGTGGCGGCAACCAGCACCACCCGGGACGGCCAAAGAGTGTGGGTAGAAATACACCGCCAGGACGGAAGGTTGGAAGCATCGCATCGAGACGCACAGGAAGACGGTAATGACAACAAAACGATCATGGAGCGCAAGTTCGAAACCTGAAGAACCCGAGGATAGTGATACTCTCGTTGATCTGGCAGGACGGTGGAACATCGGTATTGACGTACGCGTCACCAATCCACATACCTATTCGCAGGGCCCGGTAAAGGTGCGAATGTTCCATACGTTCCATACCAACCATCGTATAACAGAACAAAATCACAGGTGAAACAATGGTCAAAAAAACAAAAAAGAAACTACCAAGAAGGAAGGAAGAATTTACGTATCGGGGATACAATATCGCAGACCTTAAGAACATGTCTCTCAACGAGTTCACAGCTCTGCTGCCTGCATCCCAGCGTAGAAAGATGAGAAGAGGTTTTACCGAAGAACATAAGAAACTGATGCAGCGCGTCAGAAATGGAGATACTGCGATAAGGACGCATCTTCGGGACATGATCATTCTGCCGGAGATGGTCGGGATCGATCTTGAGATTCATGATGGCAGAAAATTTAATAGAGTGTCGGTGCAACCTGAGATGATTGGTCATTACATCGGCGAGTATGCGCTCACCCGAAGCATAGTGAGGCATGGCAGCGCAGGTGTCGGTGCGACCCGATCCAGTAAATTCGTGCCGCTCAAGTGACGAATCAACAATCAACTATAGTGAAAAACCGCGAGAAATAGAATATGTCCAGTATCATACGGCAGCCACGAGAAATCTCGTGAAAGTGGCTTCACCGCTTCTGATGCGGACTGTGCAATCTTGTTGGTTGGCTAAACAAACACCAGAACGATAAATCAGTTAAGGAGATACAATGGCAAAGGTCAAGTATTCACGCGAATCGAATCCAGGTACATCATCAAGAGCAATGGGCTACGAACTGCACATCTCACCAAAGCACTCGAGAGAGATATGCTCGAAGATCAAGAAGATGCGCACATCAGCAGCAAAACAGTATCTTGAGGACGTAATATCGCTAAAAAAAGCAGTTCCATTCAAACGTTACAACGGAGGTGTAGGGCACAGGCGGGGCAGAATGGCTGCTGGCAGGTACCCTGTACGTGCAGCATCTGAAATTCTCGCGGTACTCATCAATGCCGAAAATAGCGCTGAGGACAAAGGCCTTGAACCCGATCGCATGAGGATAGCACATATCGCGACCAAGAAGGGCAGGACCATTCGTGGAATTATGCCGCGGGCTATGGGGCGTGCAACTGCAAAGAATACCGAAACCGTAACGGTTGAAATCATTTTGGAGGAACTATAAATGGCAGTTGAACGAAAGTTTGTGCGTCAGGGACTTGATAGGGCCGGAATGGAAGAATACTTTTCCAAACAACTTGATCGTGCTGGTTATGCTGGAATGGATATAAACAGAACTCCGATGGGAACCCAGATTACGATTTTTGCTGAGAAACCTGGAATGGTTATAGGAAAGGGTGGAAAATCAGTTCGCAAGCTAACAAAAGATTTAAATCAATTTTACAATCTTGATAACCCTCAAATCGATGTACAGAATGTGGGTGTTCCGGAATTGAATGCACAGTTGATGGCAGCGCGGCTTGCAAGTGCGCTTGAACGTGGCTGGTATTTCAGAAAGGCAGCACATTCGACACTTCGTAGAATCATCCAATCCGGCGCAATCGGTTGCAGGATCGTTCTCTCCGGAAAACTCACCGGTCCGAGATCACGGGTTGAGAAGATCGTTGAGGGCTATATCGTGCATGCAGGAAAACCCGCTGAGCAGATCGTTCATCATGGTTTTGCAACCGCGGTTCAGAAACTGGGCACGATCGGCTGCAGCATTCAGATCGTGCTTCCGGATGCCGTACTGCCCGATGTCTTCAATCTGGTGGATGTTGAGCCACCAGAACCGGTGGTTGAGGAAGAAACCGCTGAAATCCATCCAGAAGATGTCGAGGAAGTGATATCTGTCGAGGAGATATCTGAGGAAAAAGTAGAAATCGCGGCAGAAGAAACAGTTCAGGAGGAGGCAATTGCAGAGGGTGCGGAGATAACCGATGAGATGGCTGGAGAGGAAATACTCCCAGCAGAGATGAAAATATCCTCTCCTGAAGAGATAATCGTCGAACAACCCACAGCCCCCACAAAAGATATCGCGGAAACCCCCTCTCTGGTTGAAACAGAACCTGTTCCTGTCAGTGAGAAAGCGCCCGACATCACGAAACATGGAGAAACACCCACCACGACTGAAGAAACATCTCCAGCTGAAACAGAGGGCATCCCTGCCAGTGAGGAGATACCCACCACGACTGAAGAAACATCTCCAGTTGAAACAGAGGGGTTGCCTGCTGGTAAGGTTGAAGTCCGTAATGTAAATGGCATCTGGGAGCACAAACACGACGATCTCGACTGGCATGTGATGGCGATCGCACACAAACGACTGAATGAGGAGGATTAAGTAGATGGCACTGCTTCGATCAGAAGAGATCAGGAATATGAGTCTGCACGAGATGCTTGATGAACTTGAATCGCTGCGGATGGATCTGATCAGAGAGCGTGCGCTCGTCTCCACCGGAGGGGCGCCAGAGAATCCCGGATTGATCAGAGAACTGAGACGTACCATTGCACGGATCAAGACCATTCAGAAAGAGAAACGATTATGACATACCGCATCACCCCTGAAAATCTGATCTACCATACCCTGATCGGTCTTGAGACTGTGGTTGCAGACAGCACAAATCCCGACATGATCGATATCACAGGCGCGGTGGTCGATGAAACGAGAAACACGCTTGTTATCAACCCCTGCCTGCAATTTTTTCACAACGATTTTTCCACACGATTTCTCCACAAAAAATCGAGTGAAAACTGCTCTTCGGATCGGAAATCAGCTTTCGATCAAACTTTTGTGAAAAACTTGCGGGTGAAAACTCCTCTTCGGGCGGGGTTTGGTCACACATCTTCAGACAATAAAAAACATAGTAAACAATGTCAGGATTCCTTTTCTGACAAGATCATCCCGAAGTCACATACTATATTTATCTTCAGTTTGCCGGACGGCAGCAGAGTCAGGGTCAACGGAGATCGGCTCGTTGCACGTCCGGAAGACAGAATCGCAAAGAAGCACAGGAATAATTGAGGAATAAATCAATGACAAGAAATATTGGATTGAATGTACCTATACCACTGTCTGAGTGCGACGATCAGAACTGTCCATTCCATGGCACTCTTCCTGTTCGAGGGCAGGTGCTGGATGGAGTTGTTATCAGTTCCAGGATGGATAAAACAGTGGTGGTCGAGCGCACTTATGAGAGAAAAATATTCAAATATGAACGGTACGAAAAGCGCAGATCACGGATTCATGCCCACAACCCGCCATGCATCAATGCAAAGGAAGGCGATGCCGTCAAGATCGCTGAATGCCGTCCGTTAAGCAAAACCAAATCTTTTGTGGTGGTGTCGCTCGCATGAAAGGCATCCGTGCATCAATGTCACGTCCGCTCAACGCTGGAGCGAGACTGAACTGC
Source organism: ANME-2 cluster archaeon (assembly GCA_003601535.1). GTDB lineage: Archaea > Halobacteriota > Methanosarcinia > Methanosarcinales > Methanogasteraceae > Methanogaster_B. The sequence continues at coordinate 221 of PIXW01000045.1, read as the reverse complement.
GTGGATAACACTGGCGCACGAGTCGTTGGAATCATCTCAGTGGTGGGTTATCGCGGCGTAAAGAACCGATACCCAAAAGCAGGAATTGGGGATATGCTGATCGTATCCGTAAAGAAAGGCAGTCCGGAGATGCGTAAGCAAATCATGCGTGCTGTGGTGATCCGGCAGAAGAAAGAGTATAGACGCCCGGACGGGATGCATGTGTCCTTCGAGGACAATGC
>PIXW01000044.1 GCA_003601535.1 ANME-2 cluster archaeon | reverse complement strand
TGCGGATGGAAGGGAACTGGGCGAGTTCATCAGAGAGAAGGTCAGAAAGATTGCGGGCGTGCAGAGGGTGTCGCCGACTGTGATTATGGATAACTGGAAGGTGCGCAGCGGGTGTCTGCTGCCGTGAATATGGGATCGATTAAGTGTGTATGATCTGTTTTGCGGCGATTGCAGAGACAGATGTCGATAAGTGTTTAACATAATAAATAATAATGAAAAGTAACTGACATATTGTATGTATAACCGAAGTGAGATGATATGCAAAATTTATATATGTTTTCAAATCGTAGTAGTGTACAAAGAGTCAGGGATGTACCAGAGTTAAGTGGAATCAGGGAAAGCTGTATGGGCAACATAGGATGGATGGAAAATGATAGATTTAAGTTAAGATATTTTTTATATCCGCCATTAAAGTACATGGAATGGGCTGAAAGGTGGGTTGAAGGATTTATTAAAGGAACATTCTTCGGAGGTTTCGATTTTAAAGAGTTCAGAAAAGAAAAACTGCATAGTATGGAGTATGACTTATATGACACAGTGAAAACGATTGATGTTCGATTAGAAGAAATGGAGCGCATAATATCGACCATGAAAAATAACGGCAAATAGAGGTTGGATGCAGAATAACAATTGCGCTCAACCCGGTGTATAGATCTCTCACAGATTTCTTTGACTCTATGCCCAACAGATAACACACCACCACCCCAAAGAAAACCCGGTGCAAACAAATGAAATGGCTCAAAGACCTCCACAATCGGCAGATTCGATTAACATCCGAGCGGCAGGAGCACATCGAAGGGGACCATCCGGAAATGTTTGGGCAGATCGACAGAGTACAGGACACACTATCAAATCCCGACATGATTATCAGATCGAGAACAGACCATGGTGTCGAGTTATTTTATCGGCATTACAGCACCACACCCGTTACTGAGAAGTATTTATGTGTCGTAATTAAAGCATCGGTTAGCGATCTGTTCATCATAACCGCATATTTCACGGACACAATTAAAAGAGGTAGGATATTATGGAAAAAGAAATAAAAATATGGTATGATAAAGAGGGGGATTACCTTGAAGTTATCTTTGATCGGAAAGCTGGGTACTTCAAGGAGACCGAGAACGATGCAGTGATGAAAAAAGTCGATGAAAGTGGAAACATCATCGGATTTTCCATCCTGAAGATGAGTGCACTCAAAGGGCAAAAACCACTTTCGGTCGGTCTCGCAGGTCACATCGCCTGACATGTTGGCATTACGTCTTCAACACTTCACAAGTTGATGAAACTGCTAATCCTGTACGGAGGAAACTTCGGGGAGCGAGTGATACGAAACCTTGTGAACGACTCCGAATTCTGTAAATCCTGCGATCCGCTCTGCACGCACTGCAAGTACGATAAATACAGCTACGCCGAACGTATCACCGGCACGATCAGACTCCCGGCACCAGAGACGCTGCCTGATTTCATCGACGACCCAACCCCATACATCCCGGTGCTGCCGTCCGCTGACATTATGATTGCAACAGAGATTCATCCTGACATACTGATGGAACTGCCCACCCGGCTGAATGATGCGGGAATCAAGGGCTTGATCGTTCCGGTCGAGCAGTCAAGAGAGGTCTCTTCCGGACTTGCAAAACAGGTAAGTGAGAAGTGCAGCGCTCTCGATATCGAATCAGCGTTCCCAAAGCCGTTCTGCTCGCTCAGCACGACAGAAGGAATCATCGGGAGGTTTGTCTCCGAGTTCGGGATCGGAATCCCGGTTCTCGAGATCGACGTTGTGAACGGGGTTATTTCAGCAGTCACGGTCAAAAAGAGCGCACCATGCGGATCGACATGGTTTGTTGCGAGAAAACTGATCGGGGCGCCTGTGCACTCGCAGCAGACCATTCGTGATATCGTGGCAGAGGCGCACCACTCATATCCATGCACCGCGGACATGACCGTGGATCAGGATCTTGGGGACACGATTCTGCACCGGGCAGGGTATCTGATCAGAGATGCGGTCATGGATGCGCTATTTAAATAGTTTACCGGTATGGCAGTACTTCCGAATAGCCCTGCTTCCGGATGCGATATGTACAGTACTGAACATAGTTAATCCATTCAAAAAAAGGATGGATAACCAGGGATGGATCAACTATGAAGCAGTAGCGCAGGATCTACAGGCGATGCACCCGGATTCAAGGATAGAATTCCATAACATCCCATATTACGAAGATGAGAACACAAAAGGCATTTCGTGGGATGTTCGTACCTCACAGCAGATATTGTCGGGGATTGTAAACTAAACGCCAGGGCAATCATAAATGGATGTTCGCGAGGTGATTGTGGCTGGATGGTGGCGTGGCTGGAAATTGTGTTTCGGAAGTACTGCATCAGCGAAACTGTTCATTCCTTCTGACATTCAAACCTCACGCGGATCCACGATCTCTCCTTGAATCGCACTCACTGCTGCAGTCTCGACAGATGACAGGTAAATTTCCGCATTATTGTTCCCCATCCTGCCTTTGAAGTTCCTGTTCTGTGTGGATAACACAGTCTCTTCATCTCCAAGCGCAACCGTTCTTCCGATGCAGAACCCACATCCTGGTGCGCAGACAGCAGCACCTGCCTCAACGAGCACAGAGATAAGCCCCTCTGATATCGCCTGCAGAAGCACGCTTCTGCTTGCCGGATACACGACCAGTCTGGTGCCCTTCGCAGCCTTCCTGCCCTTCAGTATCCGCGCTGCGATTCTCAGATCCTCTATCCTGCCGTTGGTACACGAACCGATACAGACCTGATCCAGTGGGATGCCTGCATACTCGCTCACGGAAGCGACATTATCGACACGGTGCGGAGCAGCAATCTGCGGCTCAATGTCCTCGGCGGGTATCACGATCTCGGATGCGTAATCCGCGGCATCGTCCGGGTATAACGGAGCATACTCATCCGATCTCCCATATCGCGCAAGAAACTCGCGAACTTTGTCATCAGCTGCACAAAGTCCGCACTTTCCGCCTGCTTCAATCGCCATGTTGCTCATCACAGCTCTTGACTCAACACTCATATCATCCACGGTATCGCCAAGAAACTCCATCGACATGTATGTCGCGCCATCTGCTGTGATCCTGCCGCACAGATACAGGAACACATCCTTGGAATACACATGCTCCTGCAGTCTCCCTGTGACCTCGATTCTGTAACTCTGTGGCACCTTCAGCCATGCTTCCCCGTATGTCATGATCGCTGCCATGTCTGTTGAGCCCATACCAGTCGCAAACGCGCCAAGCGCGCCATGCGTGCATGTGTGACTGTCAGCGCCGATGATCGTCTTGTACGGGGCCGAATACTGTTCGAGCACGATCTGGTGGCATACACCATCACCATTCTCATACAGATGGATACTGTTTTCACGTGCAAATCTCCGCATCATGATATGAACATTTGAAACCTGCTCACTTGGGGACGGCGATGCGTGATCGCAGACCGCGATCACCTTATCAGGATCATGAACGGTTCTGGTCGCAAGTTCGTCCTCCATCAACTGGATCGCAAGCGGGAGCGTGCCATCGTGTGCGAATGCGAGATCCACAGGCACGACGATCATATCATTCGGCAGGACATCTCTTCCTGTTTTTGCAGACAGGATCTTCTCTACCATTGTTTGTGGGGTCATGGTTCCTCTTCAGTGAAAGTCCTTATATCACCGAAACATAAATAAATGGCTTACCCAATAATTGGAGTCAATCATGAAACTAAAAGATATTGCAATGGTTGTGATGATCACATCACTGCTGCTCGCATCCGGATGCATCTGGCAGGAGAAGAAGGTTGTCGATACCGATGGCGATGGATGGAGCGATGAACAGGAACAGATTGCCGGAACAGATCTGGACAACAAGGATACTGATGGCGATGGATACTGGGATCCGCTGGATGGAAATCCGCTCGATCCGGAGATA
>PIXW01000002.1 GCA_003601535.1 ANME-2 cluster archaeon | reverse complement strand
TGCTATATAAACTTTGCGATTTGGCTTGTATGTGTGAAAATGGTGTGAAATTTGTAACTACTCACCTGCACAGCCGGATGGAATGAACGGATCCCCTCCAAGCGCATCCTGAATCGCATCGAGAACATGACGCCCGTTCTTCCGCACTGTAGATATATACCCGCGAATACTACAGAACACATCAGCCCCTACAGCAGTCCGGAAGGTGCCTGATATCTTCTGCCTCAGTTTCATCATGCGTACGTCCCGTTCAGCCTGGTTATTGTCAAAACGGCTTAATCATTGTCGTACATAAATTCCAGTACTTCCCGTTTGTACCCATCTAACCGATCAAGCAGGTTTTTGGATGGAGATTGTTTGACCCTTCCCCGTTTTCCAGGTTCTTTCGGAGGCGGTGGGTTCAGTTCAAGTCCTTCTGCAATAATCTTATCATACCATACTTCGAATTCCTCGAGCTTATTGGAATCGAGCTTATCCGTGTACAAGCAGGCTTGATCCACCTCTTTCTTGATATCAAGCACAAACTTTTCACAAAAGTTTGATCAAAAACTGTCGAGGTCTCTCAGGTGGTACCAATTGCAAAGGGAATGTATTACGTCAGTGTAATTGAAATAGGGTCTCCAGTGATCGTGCATAGCAACTCCTCCGAATTATGATAGAATCTCCACCCTCGTCCATCGCCTCCTTTCCACGCTTCGGATGCACAGTATAATACGTTAAGTCGGGAGTGCTGGCAACATGCAGCCAGTTCAGCTTACCCTCCACTCGTAAACCTGTTTCGTCAAAATTGACTACATGAGCGTGTATCAACAGCTCTTTAATCGCCTCATTGGCTGGTTTTACGTTCTCTGCACATCTTGCATTCGCCTGAAGAATGGCCGCCTCCGTTGGGCGGTGATCGCGTGAATCGCTTCCATCTGCGCGATCAGGTCGTGTTCGAGTGAGTGCCTGCCCGCGGTGTCGATGATCTTGACATCGTACGTGCTGATCTTCTCAAGCCCCCGCTCAACAATTCCGATGGGGTCATCGGTACGCTCCCCGTAGAACGCGATGTTCAGGCGGTCGCACAGCATCTTCAATTGATCGTAAGCACCGGGACGGTCAGTATCCGCACAGATGACCGCAGGCTTTAACCCCTTCCGCTGGAAGTACCGTGCCAGTTTCGCAGTGGTCGTGGTCTTGCCGCCGCCCTGCAGTCCGACCATCATAATCGTCTGCGTAACGAGCATCGGGGGCGCGCTTACGCCTATCAGGTGCAGGAGTTCATCGTACACGATCCGGATCACATGCTCTCGTGCACCCATTCCCCCGGGCGGTTTTTCATCGAGCGCACGCTCACGTATCCGCTTTGATAGTTCCATCACCTGCTTCACATTGACGTCGGACTGGAGGAGCGCACGCTGGATCTCCTTTATCATCTCATCCACAGCATGTTTATCAACACGCCCGCCGCCAGCGATCTTCTTGATCGCACTCTGAAGCGAATCTCCAAGTTTATCGAGTACCATAGTTTTTTGTTACAAGCTTTTGAATACGATGCTGGTTAAGCCGCTCCTGGTGATCGTATGAAAGCACCGAAGAGAGGCAAACCAAACACATCGCATGTCACATCAACGATCTGACACTTAAGGATTGGGATGCGGTGAGAAGGGCAGAGAGCATAGACCCTGGGGCGATAACGGCGGCGGCACAAGTGACTGGATTTCACCGCACTGGTTCCGGGCGTTCCTGACTTATGAGTTGTCGGTCAACGGCTGCAACCCTGTTGTGATCGCGGTGATCAGAGGCGACCGTGCAGCGAAGATTCAGGACTTCTGCACCATGCAGGTGCTTGGATTCGACAAGATCAGAGAGGAGTATCTGAAGGCTGTGCCACAGTTTGGGATATGATACAACAGTTGAGTGATATGAATCAAGATCGAATCAAAGTGTGTTCAGATGCTCATGCTGGATGTCACGCCACCATGCCGTCCGGGTTGTGATTTGTGAGCCGCCGGATAACACATAGTCTTCATCCCGATGGGACCATGGGCGAATGCTATCGTCGATCCGGACACCTGTGGCTGCGGAATGCCTGGATTCAAGGGCGTTCCCGCCAGAATCGAACCGAGCATGGGACTCGCTGATGCCCTGGACTTCATTTCCACAAGTCCTCACAGCACCCAAACATCGACTTCACCCTCCGTCAGCACCTCCTCCTCCCCGATCGCAACAATTCCATCCGCATACCCAATCGACGTGATCAGACTCGATCCCTTAAACGTAGGGTATGCAACCCCGTCCACCAGTTTAACCGGAAGATAGCGGCGCATCCCGTACTCCGAGACCACCGTCTCTGACAATCTTGCACGCCTTACGTCCCCCATCCCCACAAACGGCAGATGCGCCATCCGCCTGAGCATCGCAGGCAGAAATACGTGTCCGCAGACCAGACAGGACGTTACATTCCCGGGCATGCAGAGAATCGGTTTTTCACCTATCACACCCGCGAGCATCGGCATGCCCGGGCGCATCTTGACTCTGTGAAAGAGCACTTCCCCAAGTTCCGAGACAACGATTGGCATGAGGTCTTTCTTTCCGGAGGAGATGCCTCCGGACGTTATAATGACATCGCACTCCGATGCCTCTTTTATTTTCTGTTTTACGTGAGAAATCTCGTCGGTTGCGGTTCCCATGAAAACCGGTGAGCCGCCGGATTGTGCGACGATTGCTGAGAGCGTCATCGAGTTTACATCGTTGATCCTGGCGAGTTCATCGCCTGTTGCGATGATCGCAACGGTGGGCGCATCATACACCGGAACGTCCCGGATTCCAAGCGCTGCAAGGATTCCGATATTCCGGTCATTTACGATGCAACCCCTCCTCAAAACAGTCTCCCCTCGCTTCATATCACACCCTCTCTCTGAAATGTGCGATTCCTTTCCGGGTTCGTAAACTATCACGTAATCGCCGATCTTTTCCGTATTCTCGACCGGAACAATGGGATTTGCCCCATCCGGGATATTTGCGCCGGTTGCAACCCATGAGCACTCACCCTCGCCGATGGTAACCTCCAGGTCACCTCCCGCGTGCATCTCTCCGACCAGCTTAAACCTCCTGCCATCGAGATCTCGGTCCCTGATCGCATATCCATCCATATCCGACCGGTCAAAAGACGGAACATCTATCCCTGAAACGATATCCTCTGCCAGAACACGTCCGAACGAATCTTTTAGTTTAACAGAAGTTATCCTGTCAAGAGAGAAGCGATTCAGAACCTCTGTCGCATCATCTACCGAGATCATAGTATCACATGAACAGACGTTGCCTTAAACGTCAGTAGAACTCGATCTCCCCTGCCCAGTCCCAGATCACGCACCGCAAGCCGTGTTACGTCAACAGACATCTCATCCCCCCCGACATCGACGAGAACCCTCATCAAGGGACCGTTTTGGGATATATTGACGATTCTACCCGCGATCTCATTTCTTGCGCTCCGCATGCTCGTGCTCCGGTCAGGCTTTGCGAGGATGATCTCCTCCGGTCTGACACACGCTTTCACACGAGTCCCAACGCTTGACGGCACAAAAACCGTGGTCAGGTCGAAATTTCCTGTTGAGATCTGTAGAATCCCATTATCCTCATCCAGCGCGGCAATCTTTCCCTCAAATATATTCTTCATGCCGGTAAACCTCGCAACAAACTCGTTCTCCGGCTTATAAAAGATCTTCTCAGGCGTTCCTGCCTCCTCGATTCTCCCATTGTTCATGACCGCGATCCGGTCGCCAAGTGCCATCGCCTCAACCTGATCGTGCGTAACATAGATGCTCGTTAGCCCGATATCTTGCTGCAACTGTGCAATCTCGTGCCTCACCCGCTCACGAACGACCGCATCCAGATTGCTCAGCGGCTCATCCATAAGGATGCATTCAGGTTCCGTTGCAAGCGCTCTTGCAAGAGCAACCCGCTGTTGTTCTCCGCCGCTTAATTTCATAGGGTTCTTCTTCTCAAACCCATCAAGACCGACGAGCTCAAGGGCTCTTTTCACTTCAGTCTTATTGCCGCCTCGTTCACTCCATTTATTTCCAGCTTTCAATCCGAATTCAACGTTTTCATAGACGTTCAGATGCGGAAATAACGCATAATTCTGGAATACAAAACCGATCCCCCTTTTGTGAGGTGGCGTATCGTTTATTCGGGATCCATCCACGTAGATGTCCCCCTTGTCCTCCTTCGTAAGTCCTGCGATCACCGAGAGCGTGGTCGTCTTCCCGCATCCGGACGACCCGAGAAGGACAAACATCTCTCCTTTCTTTGCAGACAGATCAAGCGATCTCAACACCTCGTTTTCTCCAAAAGACTTGCAGATGCCGTCCAGTTGAATCATTGTGCCTCTGCCCCCCGTGTTATGAGATTTCCATCCCTGATATTCCCGAGATATTTGAATACAATGAGCGTTGTGAACGCGAAAGACATTAAAATCAAAGAGAGTGTGACAGATGCGCTAATATCGCCGGACATAGCGTGTATGTAGATTCCAACCGTCATCGTCTCGGTTCTGTACGGGATACATCCGGCAACCATCGCAGTCGCGCCAAACTCGCCGAGCGCACGAGCCCAGGTCATGACGACACCAGACGCTATTCCGTTTCTGGCAAGCGGAACTGATACCTTCCTGAATATATAAAATTCCGATGCCCCGAGCGTTCTCGCAGCGTCCATTACGTCCCGATCAATCGATTCAAACGCAGTCTTTGCAGATCTTATCAGAAAAGGGGACGCTACAAAGAGTTGTGCGATGATTATCCCCTTTACCGTGAACAAGACATCGAACCGGCTGAAGATGCCCTCTCCTCCAAACGCGATGAGAATCGCAAGACCGCAGACGAGCGGCGGCAATACGATCGGAAGATCAACCAGCGTATCAAGGACATTTTTACCTTTGAACCGCTTTGTCGCAAGGATGTGTGCAGCCGGGATTCCGAAGAGGAGGGCGAGGAGAACAACGACAATCGAGGTCTTGATGCTCAAGAGGATGGCTGATATGATTTCAGGGGATCTGATCTCGC
>PIXW01000043.1 GCA_003601535.1 ANME-2 cluster archaeon | reverse complement strand
GACATACCGAGGCAGTATGGATACGGATGGCTGATGATCCGTCTCCTGATGAGGTTCGGGATGCGTTCCTGAACTTCGATCCAGGGTTAAATCTCCCGACCGAACCGGAAAAACCAATCATCGTCCGTCGTGAACCTGACAGGCCGCAGCCAAGACTGGACCGGGACGCTGGAAACGGCATGAGCGTCTCGGTAGGGCGCATCCGGGAAGGGATCAGGTATATCGCGATGGGGCATAATACGATTCGGGGTGCTGCCGGTGCATCGGTCTTGAATGCTGAGTTGATGCTGAGTCTGGGATTGCTGTGATGTGGTGATGTCGCTTAACAGAGATAGAATGCACAATATCTATCGCAAACGGAAGGGTTTCGAGATATTGTGCCCTTTGGGCTCGTATCCCTTATTTCTGAGAAAAAACAAGGATGATAAGGAAGAGATGATCAGGTTTCTTGCCGGAGAGAGTACCAGGCATGAAACAAGTTCGCTGTACGTACACATTCCGTTCTGTGACTCACTGTGTAATTTTTGCTGCTTCTACCGGACGTTACTGGACGAAACACAGGCTGAAAAGTATCTGGATGCGCTCAAGAATGAGGTAATGAGATACGCTGATACCGAATATATCAGATCCAGTTCCTTTGCATCGGTCTATATCGGGGGCGGAACTCCGACTTCACTTAAAACGGAACAACTGGTAGACCTCCTATCACTCTTAAAGGAGCGGTTCAACATCAAGAGCGATGCTGAGATCACTGTGGAAACAACCACCCACAACGCTGAAAGCGACAAACTGGAAGCACTCTACGAAAATGGCGTTAACAGGCTGAGTTTTGGCGTACAGACATTCAAAGACTCCATACGAAACATTCTCACACTGAAAGACACGAGATCAGAAGCAATCTCTGCGATTCATGCCGCACAGGACATCGGATTCGAGAATATCGATATCGATCTGATGTACAACCTCCCGGGGCAGAGCATTGCCGACTGGAGGATGGATCTGCGTCAGGCAGTGGAACTGGAACTTGAGAGCGTCAGCCCGAATCCGCTGTTCGTTGCCAGAGGGACATCGTTTGCAGAGCAGATCGCGGCAGGTGAGATACCTCCGAGATCCGGTGATGAGACCGAGATCGATATGTATCTTCTTGCGATTAATGAGCTGGAAAACGCGGGGTACCGGCAGCAGAATCTTGTCCACTTCGTACTGCCAGAAAAAGAGCATCTCTACGCGAGGATGCGTTTTGGAAACCATGACTGTCTCGCACTCGGAGCCTCTGGTGGTGGATTTCTTGGCACATATCTGTACGGGAATGTGAGGGGCGTAAATCGATACATCGAGAGCGCAAACGCGGGATTTCCAGTTAACATCTGTGCGAATCTAACTGTGGATGAGCTGATGCACAAATACATGATATGGGGGCTTCATTCGATCGAAGTCGGCAAGAATGCGTTCAGAGAACTCTTCGGTGTGGAACTTACAGACATATTTCCTGAGCAGATAGAGAGTCTTGAGAGAAGAGGTTTGATAGAGTCCGATGATTCGAAGATTGCGCTCACAACGGCTGGAAAGGTGTGGTGCACCAATGTGGCTGAAGAGTTCTGCCCTGAGCGGTATGTAACGATCTTTGAGAGGATGTTTGGAAACTAAAAACTCCTCTATCCGGCTACCAATCTCTGTATCATCAGAGCCCCTTCATCCGATGCAAAGATCGGTAGATCCCGGTTCTGCACAATCTTTTTCCTCTTCGCAAAAACCTCGATCTTGCGAACCGGATCGTATCCGCGCTTTGTATATGCTTCCCGGTGTATTAGAATGCCCCGCCTCTGCCATGCAGGCACCTTATCAAGGTTGATTCCGTGCTGAAAGCACAGTTCATGGATACCGGATGCACGCAATCCCCGCATTCTTGATGCGGCATCCTTCCCTGGTAACCCGATTGAGCGCAGCAGATAATACCCGTAACCATTGACGCAGTTTCGCCATGCCTCGCTCTGCCGCCAGATCAGATAATCGAGGATCTCACCGGGATGCAGCGGTATCACCCTCCCGTCAAATGCGATCCCGGGTATATTCAAGGAACGAGTGAGCGCGCTGGATATGTAACCTGATATGACAGAGACGAGTTTTTCGATCCTGCCCGAAAATGGCAGTGCATCTGTGAAAAGGATGCTTATCTCATCTGAAAAGATGTATGCGATCGCCGGAGAAAGCCCGCTCTCTCGAAAGAACGACTCTGCCGCACCTGCCATCGCATCTGCAAAACGATCGTCGAACGGCTTTTCAAACCCGTGCCTCTCGAGCACATTTTTGAAACTTCTGCCGTCGACCCTGATTATAACCGGCGGGATTGCCCTCAGATCAGCATATATCTCGTGGTCCTCGAAATCACTCACTCTCATTCTTCTTTGTCAATCGATTGACCTGCTTCACGATGACGATGTCACCTATCGCAAGCACCCATCGATACGGTAGAATGATCCCCTCCCTTGTCACATCGAACAGTTCACGGTTGATCCTGTTGAGCGCAAGACCTGTCACCTTTCTATCCGCCGCTTCAATTACGACGTCGTTTACATTCCCTACATACAACCCCTTATCGGTGTACACATTGAGCCCGAATAATGATGTCAATTCTGCATGCATTCGATCCCTCTCTGGTATTGAGTATTGATAAAGTATAGATTGAACTAAAAGGATATATACTTTATTGCGTGATAACTGAACAGTGAAGCAATCATGAAGACGTCAATCCAAATCGGAACGGTTATGGGAATACCAATCAAGATTCACATATCCTTTTTACTGGTTCTTGTACTCTTTCCAGTCATTTTCTCGATGGATCCCGTATTCGGATTCGCTGATGTGGAGTATGCCCCGCTCAGATATGCGCTGGCGATGATTTTGACCATCCTGCTATTCTCCTGTGTGCTGCTGCACGAACTCGGGCACTCATGGATCGCAAGAAGCTATGGGATCGGCATACGCAATATCACACTGATCCTTCTCGGCGGCATCGCAGCGATGGAGGATATCCCTCGCGATCCACGCAAAGAACTGCGGATCTCGATAGCAGGTCCGCTGGTATCGCTTGCAATCGGAGTGCTCTCTTATCTGGTATATCTGGTATTTCATAGCATATCGCAGGCGCCTATGCTTTTACATATTACTCATCTCATACATTCACTTGCATACTTTAATCTCGTATTGTTTGGTTTCAATCTGATTCCTGCATTCCCTATGGATGGTGGACGGATGCTCCGCGCATGGTATGCCAGCCGTATGCCGTATCTCCATGCAACGAGAAAGGCAGTGCACATCGGGAAGATGTTCGCTGTTGCGATGGGCGTATTCGGGTTGTTCGTTTCTCTCTGGCTCATACTAATCGCTATCTTCATTTACATCGGTGCATCAGAGGAAGAGAAGTATGCAGAGGTATCAGTAACGCTCGAAGGCATCAAGGTCCGCAATCTCATGACCCGGGACATCGCTTATGTGCCAGACAACATAAGCATCTCAGAACTTCTCAGGTTGATGTTTGAGAAGAAACACCTCGGATACCCGGTGGTTGATCAATTTACCGGAAACATCGTCGGGATAGTGACATTCACCGATATCAAGAACGTTCCGATGAACGAACACGATACTGTGCTGGTGCGGGATGTGATGACAACGGATGTCATCTCCATATCAGAGGATGCGGATGCTATGGACGCGCTCAAGATGCTGTCCTCACACAACATAGGAAGGCTGCTGGTGCAGGACAACGGAAGAGTTGTGGGTATCGTGTCCAGAACCGATCTGATGCGGTCGATCGAGGTGCTCGGTTACAGTGAGCGGTAGTATGTGTGATGTTGTAATTGTCAGATATGATGAGATTGCACTCAAGAGCCAGCCTGTTCGGAGGAGATTTGAGAAGACGCTGATCGATAACATCAAAACAGCACTCTTGCGACATGGCATAACGTATTCCGGAATCACAGAGGAATGGGGCAGGATATTCGTGCATACGGAGGACGAAGATGCTGCGGATGTGATCGCTCGTGTATTTGGTACAGCATCGGCAAGTCCTGCAGTAACAACTGAGGCAACGCTCGAGAGTGCAGCTCACACCGCTGCACAGATCGGCAGCGATACGATTAAAGACGGAGAGTCCTTTGCGATCCGGGCATCCAGAGCTGGAATCCATGATTTTACGTCCATCGATCTCGCAAGGGTCTGCGGAGATGCGGTCCGCGAGTGCACGTCCTCAAGGGTCGATCTCACGAACCCGGATCAGGAGATATTTATCGACATGCGGCAGAAACATGCATACCTCTATACGAGATCCGTTGCTGGCGCTGGCGGGCTTCCGTACAGCAGCCAGGGGAAGATGATTGCGCTCGTATCCGGCGGCATCGATTCACCGGTCGCTGCATGGTTGATGATGAAACGGGGGACCAGGGTCATCCCGCTGTACTATGATCTCGAGGAGTATGCAGACACAGTATCAGCAAAGAATGCCGAAAAGAACATAAACAAACTGTGGGAATGGAGTTATTCTGATATGCTGGCGTACAGGATTCCTTATGGCTCATGCCTGCGTGAGATCATAGAAAAATGCAATCCGCGCATGACCTGTGTTATGTGCAGGCGGATGATGTACCGGATCGCAGCAGAGATCACAGAAAAAGAGGATGGCTGCGGCATCATCACTGGATGCTCGCTCGGGCAGGTTGCATCCCAGACCGCAACGAACATGTTTGCAGAGATGTACGGACTCGGCATCCCGATCTACCATCCGCTGATCGGACTGGACAAGAGAGAGATCATTGACCGTGCAATCAAAATCGGTCTGTTTTCAGGAGAGAAGCCTGCG
>PIXW01000042.1 GCA_003601535.1 ANME-2 cluster archaeon | reverse complement strand
TCCAGCCCACATACACCCGCCAGCCCATCACTCTCACCCGCGGCAGCGGCACCCGGGTCTGGGACGCGGACGGAAACGAGTACATCGACTGCCTCGCAGGAATCGCTGTCAATGTCTGCGGTCACTGCCACCCGAAAGTCGTCGAAGCGATTCAAAAGCAGGCAGCGACCCTGATCCACACCTCGAATCTGTACTACACCGAGCCGCAGATAAAGCTCGCAGAAGAACTCACCAACCTGACAGGGCTTGACCGCATCTTCTTCTGCAACTCAGGAACAGAAGCCTGCGAGGCTGCCATAAAACTCGCACGCCGCACCACAGGAAGAACCGGTTTTATCGCAACAGAGAACTCGTTTCATGGAAGAACGCTTGGGGCGCTCAGTCTCACGCATAAGGAGAAATACCGAACTCCATTCGAGCCACTCGTGCCTGGCGTTTCATTCGTGCGGTACAACGATGCGGATGCTATCGCTGAAGCGATCACGCCAGAAACAGCAGCAGTGTTCCTCGAGGCGGTTCAGGGCGAGGGCGGCATCCATGTCGCAGACACAGAATACTTAAAAGAGGTGCGGGAACTATGCGACTCACAGGATGTTCTGCTGATCCTTGATGAGGTTCAGACCGGATTCGGGAGAACCGGCGCATGGTTTGCTTATGAGCACTATGGAGTTCTGCCTGATATCATGATCATGGCAAAGGCGCTTGGTGGTGGATTTCCAATCGGTGCGATGGCGTCACGCAATGATCTACAGTTCGAGCGCGGCGACCATGGCACAACCTTTGGTGGAGATCCGCTCGCATGTGCCGCATCGCTTGCCACAATCGATGTGATACGCAGTGAAGACCTGATCGAGCGATCAAAGACACTCGGCGCATACCTTCTGAACAAGTTACAATCAATCGGATCGCTCGCAGGAAACCGGGTGCGGGAGGTGCGCGGCATGGGCTTAATGATCGGAATGGATTTTGAATCAGGGTGCAGCGATCTGGTGGATCTCACAAGAGAGCGCGGCGTTCTCTTGAACTGCACTGCTGACACCGTGCTCAGGTTTCTGCCGCCACTTGTGATAACAAAACAGGAGATCGATCAGGTCCTGTCTGTGATCGAGTCGCTCGAGTGAGCAGATCATGTTTGCTCAATAAAATCATGCTCGAATGTCACCGCAGGATCAATCGTATTCTCGCCATGTTCTTCCGCATTTTGTGCACCGGAAGAATCTGGTCTCGCTCTCGTCTGCTGATCGCAGTTGCCGCAGCCACCAGTAAGCGGTGTCATTGCCGCATTCTTCGCACCGCACATGCGTGGTTGGCAGTCCGGTGTCAGCCTGACCTTCGAGAACTGCAATCGTCTTCTTTGTACGCCGTTCAACCGATAAAACAGGCTTACTATCTTCTTTTTCCTTTGTAAACCCACAGTGTCTGCATATCAGCACGCCATCCTTTAACGTTAACATGCTGCCGCATTCCGGGCAAAATTCCATGGGACATCCTTTACCATCTCACATAATAAAGGTGTCTCTTGTGAATGATACATCATGGAGATAACACCACTCGCCTTCGATAGTTTCGGTGCCAGATCAATGGCAACCTTCGTGGAGACAGACGATCTTCGTATCCTGATCGATCCGGGCGTGGCGCTTGGTCCAATTAGATACAAGTTGCCTCCGCATCCGCTGGAAATTCTGAGAGAATCGGGATTGTGGCAGGACATAAAAACTCATGCAGCGGATGCCGATATCCTGATCGTTTCACACTATCATTATGATCATTACAATCCGGAAGAGCCCCTGCTGTATAATAATAAGATCCTTTATACAAAACATCCGGAAGAGAATATAAACAAGAGCCAATCCAAAAGGGCATCGTATTTCCTGAAGAAGTTGGAAGGTATTCCAAAATCCATAAAAATTTCAGATAACAATGAATTCAGGCATGGTGCGACTCGTATCCGGTTTTCGATGCCGGTATGTCATGGAACGAACCCAAGACTTGGTTATGTTGTGCAGACAGCAATCGAATGCGGTGGCGAGAAGTTCATTCACACGAGCGATGTTGAGGGACCGTCAATGCCTGAGCAGATACAGTTCGTGATCGATGAGCAGCCGGATGTGGTGGTGCTGGACGGTCCGATGACCTATATGCTTGGATTCAGATACTCGAAGAAGAGCCTGGACCTCAGCATCGAGAACATGATCCGGATTATTGCTGAAACGCCCGCGCATACGATCATTCCTGATCACCATTTTATGCGCGATTTGAAATACAGAGAGCGAATCGCGCCTGTGTATGAGGCAGCGGATGATGCCGGAAAAAAGGTTATAACCGCTGCAGAGTATGCCGGAAGAGAGATTGAGGCTCTTGAAGCGAGACGGAAGGAACTGTACGCTATTTCTCGATGATTGTCTCATCGATCTTCATACCAAAATGCCGCGCCGAATCCTCGTAATGGACGAGCACCTCATCACCGGCTTTGAGATTCGCAATCGATATCGGAAGACCGTCCGCTCCAACAAGTTTTATCGTTTCGGCATTCTGTAAAAGCGTTTTTATCACGTTTCCGCCAACTTCAGCCTCGACAAGTGTGAGAGGGCGTCTCTCGATCTTGACACGGCCGACGACCGCATCCTTCTGCCCGCCTTTCGCGTCCACTGTCGTCACCAGATCGCCTGCTTCGAGTTCTGATAGGTACCGTGTCCTGTCGCCGACCTGCACGTACGCATGCACAGCACCAGCATTGACCCTGAACGGACGGGATGCCACATACGGACTGTCCTCTGCCTCCGATTGTACCAGAAAGAGCCCATTAGCCTGCGAGCCAACAAGCATCCCTTCTCCGACCGTCATAAGCGAGCAGGTATCCACGCAGACCCGGTCACCCATGCCCACAGGTTTCACCGCTGTCACAGTTGCAACCTGCAGCGGTACTACCGGTACCCCGGAGCGTTCGACTATGCCTGCGATACGTTTGATCTCTGACGGATCATCGGTATCTATGAGAACGCCATCTGCGCCGTGTTCAAGCGTTTCGATCGCGAGTTTTGCCTCATCCGCATCCTGGACGCCGGTTATAATTGTTACGTCTTCCTCAAATAGACCTGCAATCAGGTTTTCGAGTGGAATAACCTTCCAATCAGTCCCTATTGCGATCAGATAATCACAGACATAGCCTAGTTCGACCGCGAACCGTTCATAACTCTTGTCACGGATGACCACATACCCGGCAACCGTTCTTCCTTCGGAAGATAATTGTTCAGCGGTGATGAGATCCATCGAACCTGTTAAATCAGAAGGAAGTGGATTTGTTCCATCGCCTTCCCCGCCGATACCGACTACAACGATGTCTGGCATGACATCGCTGGCAGGAGGCAGTGGTGACGCCACCTTGATCTCGCCGAGCTCCCGCACCTTTTCGATGTGATCTTCCGATGTGAGCACACACTCCACACCCGATTCGAGACTGGTGGTGATCCTATCCTTGTCTCTATCCCAGTTACCAGTATCTGCCTTGATCCATGCAGTTTTCGCTTTCATCTGAGTGGACTCGCTGGGACTCGAACCCAGGGCCTTCGCCTTGCAAAGGCGACGATCTTCCAGCTGATCTACGAGCCCATATCCTGATACTGTGTGCGCATTGATTTAAAGGTATCTAAATCCGAACATACCATCATGCCACACATAATGGAGATGCTTGGAACAACAAAGGTCACGATTGTGGATGGCAGAGTCGTCGATGTCGGTAAACCCTGTATCAGGTGGTGTCCGCTCTTCGACAAGGTCCATGGCATAAAAGAGATCACAGAGGATGCGGTTCGCACGAATATGGAGTTTCGGATCAGAGAACTCGGGATGTTCACGCCGGAGCGCAACCTCGATGTGGACGTCTTCGTGAACTTCGGCGCATCAGAGGTGATGATGACAGGGCTCAGGAAAGGGTTGATCGACACAACGGTTACAGCATGCGATGGCGCAGGAACAGTCATAACCGATAATCCGAAACTCGTCCAGGGCATGGGTGCACAGATTTCAGGGTTGATCGAGACCGAGCCGATCTCCAGGATCATCGATGGGATCAGAGAGCGCGGCGGAATCGTAGTCGATCCGGATGCCGCGAGCATCGATCCTGCAGCAGGCGTGCGCCGTGCAGTTGAACTGGGCTACAAGCGGATTGCGGTCACTGTTATCGATCCTGTGACAGCACTTAAGATCAGGGAAATCGAGTCCGGGCTTGGCGTGTCCGCTCTCGTAATCGCAGCACACATCA
This sequence comes from ANME-2 cluster archaeon, assembly GCA_003601535.1. GTDB lineage: Archaea > Halobacteriota > Methanosarcinia > Methanosarcinales > Methanogasteraceae > Methanogaster_B. Next base: position 1,476 of record PIXW01000042.1, on the reverse strand, counting down.
CAGCGCTATCTCGATCGGAAGTACATGACCTGCTGGATTCGGTCGATATTGTGACAGGCTGCGCATCAACGCATGTCCGCAATCTCGTAAAACCGCTGGCACAGGTTGGAACAGCGATTCCACTCTTTGCGCTGACGCTAAAAGGAAAGGAACTCGTGATCGAGCGGGCAAAAGAGATCACAACGCCGGTACTGATCAACACGATGCCGCTTCCTGTGCTCCCGGAGCATAAGCAGCCGGCGTAGATCGAACATTATGGCGTCAGTATAGGGTTGGAAAAGTTAAGTTTGAAAAGCCAGTCTTCGACCGAGCACCCGTCTTCGAGCAAGTCTACAAACTCCTCCACAATTTCCGTTCTTCTGGCATCCTTCACATACATCTAGTCCCCCCTATTTGAGAAAATCGCTGTTAGCGCGTCGTACTGATCCATTTCATTCGTTATTCTTGTTCTTCCGGTCCGTCTCCGTATGTGCATTCTATCCCAACTTTGAGAGATCAAATCTCCCTAAAAATCGATGGCTGTAGCCGCGCTTTCACGAAATCCCCCATTTTCACCAACCGGCTGATCTCCAGCCGCGAACACCACCTCTGCTGTTAGCGATTTATCCATGACCGATTTCGCGGTCTCACAAATCTATGTATACAAATTTTATATCTCATCAGCACCATGAATCACCATGCATCGAGTTATCGACGATATACTGGAATCCACCCGGCGTCGGGTTGCGCACCTGCATACCGCAGACATGCGCCGAGAGATCGATCATCGTGATATTATCCCGTTGATACAACGTCAAAAAGATAAAAACAAGATTCCCGTACTCGCAGAAGTGAAACCTGGCTCGCCGACCACTAAAAAACGTGAGATAACTCCGAAAGATGCATCAGAAATCGCGCTGGAGATGGAGGCAGGTGGGGCGGTAGCGATCTCGGTTCTGACCGAGCCGGATTTCTTTTACGGTGGGATGGAAAATCTTTACGCGGTTAGAAAATCTGTAAAGATTCCTGTATTGAGAAAAGATTTCATAATCGATGAAAAACAGATATATGAAACTGAAAGTGATTTGATTTTATTGATTTCTGGTATACTTGGAGATAATCTTAAAAAATTTGTTGATTTATCTCTCGTGTATGGATTGGAACCGCTGGTCGAAGTTCATAACGAAAAAGAACTGATGGATGCACTGAATACAGAAACAAGGATTATAGGTATAAATAACAGGAATTTAAATACATTAGCCATTGATTTATCCACAACAGAGCATCTGATTCCATTGATTCCGGATGACCGGATCATCATCAGTGAAAGCGGGATCAGAGATGCGGTAGATGCGGCGCGCTTGATCAATGCCGGAGCAGATGCGGTTCTTGTCGGAACTGCGATCATGGATGATCCGTTTGATCGAACAAAGAGATTGGTCGATGCGCTTTAGTGTATATGACTTTCAGAACAGAGGTAGATAAATTTATAGAAAT
>PIXW01000006.1 GCA_003601535.1 ANME-2 cluster archaeon | reverse complement strand
CAAATTTTTAAGATAAAGGTAATAATATGGAAAGGAATATTGCTGTTCCAGGCGATGTATTATCTGATAATATAAGAGCATCAGGCAGCGGCACATACATTCATGGGGGTAAGGTGTGCGCTTCGGTATACGGGCTCGTGAATAAAGGAGAACGGTACATCAGCGTGATCCCGCTTGCAGGCAAGTACATTCCACAGGCAAGCGACCGGGTGATAGGGATTGTGACCGAGACTGCGTACTCAAACTGGATTGTTGATATCAACTCGCCTTACGAAGGACTGCTGCATATATCCCAGTATCCACGCCGGATCGAGACCGAAGATATGAGCAGGTATCTGAAGGTTGGAGACTGTATACTGACGATGGTTAAGGATGTGGATGCTGGTATGAAAGTGGAACTCACATTAAAGGAGAAGGAACTCAGGCGTCTGTATGACGGGCGCATTGTTACGATCAGTCCGACAAAGATGCCGCGGGTAATCGGTCGTAACGGCTCGATGGTCAGGCTCTTGAAGAGTGAGATTGGTTGTGGCATGTTTGTCGGGCAGAACGGACGGATATGGATCAATGGTAGCGAGGATCGCATCGAACTGGCGATTCAGGCGATCCGGTACATCGAAGCTTATGCGCACACGCAAGGATTAACAGATCGTGTACAGGCATTTCTGAAAGCAAAGGAAAAAACAAGGTATAGCAGAATACATGAAAGTAGAAACAGCGAGGAATGGTAATGAATGATAAACCAGAACATTTTATCATCGATGGAAAGAGACTCGATGGACGAAATCTTGATGAGTTGCGACCGATTAAAATCGAAATGAGTCCGCTTGACCGGGCTGACGGGTCTTGTTACCTGGAATGGGGCAACAATAAGATTATGGCAGCAGTGTACGGTCCAAGAGAGCTTCATCCACGACACAGGCAGAACATGACGAGATCGGTTGTACAGTACAGGTATAATATGGCTTCATTCTCGGTGGATGAGCGGATAAGACCTGGTCCGAGCAGAAGAAGTGTAGAAATCTCAAAGGTGAGTAGAGAGGCATTCGAACCTGTAGTTTTCACAAAATTCTTTCCAAGAACTGCGATTGATGTATTCATAGAAGTGTTGCAGGCAGACGCCGGCACCAGAACCGCAGGCATCAATGCAGCATCGCTGGCACTGGCTGATGCCGGCATCCCGATGCGGGGACTCGTCAGTGCATGTGCCGTTGGAAAGGTGGACGGTCGGATCGTGCTCGATCTGATGAAGGAGGAGGATAATTATGGAGAAGCCGACATGCCGGTCGCGATGATCGCTGGCGGGCGAATTACACTTCTCCAGATGGATGGACGCCTGACCACAGAGGAATTTTATGAAGCACTCAAACTGGCAAAGACCGGATGCGATAAGGTATATGAATTGCAGCGTCAGGCATTACTCGAGAAATATGGCGGTGAACATCCAGTGGATGCGGAAGACGTCTCGCTAGAAGGTGATACGGATGAGCAATGATGTGATGGCAGAGATTCAGCGTGATTACCTCTTCAATCTGGTACTGAAAGGCGAGCGTGCAGATGGACGTGCTTTCGATGAATTTCGAGAGATGTCCATCGAGACCAACGTAATCGGAGCGGCAGAGGGTTCAGCCCTTGTAAAACTAGGAGATACACAGGTACTGGTAGGCATAAAGACTCAGCCAGGCGAGCCGTTTCCAGACACGCCGGATGTAGGTGTAATCATCACCAATGCCGAACTGATCCCGATGGCATCCCCTGAATTCGAAGCAGGTCCTCCGAGAGAGGGCGCGATAGAGATTGCGAGAGTCGTTGATCGCGGTATTCGTGAGTCAAAATCGATCGATCTCAAAAAACTCTGCATAACCGAAGGTGAAAAGGTCTGGATCATATTCATCGATATCCATGTACTGAACAATGGCGGTAACATCATTGATGCAGCATCTGCAGGCAGCATTGCAGCGCTCCTCACTGCAACACTACCAGCGGCAAGATATGATCTGGGTGAGGATTCGCAGATTCCTATGCGGGATATTCCTATTGCAGTCACTGCAATCGAGTTCGGTGGAGAACTGCTGCTTGATCCATCACTCGATGAGGAACAGATCGCAGGCACATCACTCACTGTCATCACCAATACCGATGGCAGCATATCCGGTATGCAGAAGAGCGGAGCAGAACCACTCACAGTTGATCAGGTCATAAGAGTGGTTGATATGGCGAAGACGGCAGCAGCCGAGATCCGGAAGAAATTCCTGGAGGTATAAAACGATTTTTTTTAAGAAAAAATCGAGTAAAATTGTCCGGCATTCCGCTGCGCTCCAGTCGGACTAACAACAATCTTGGAGGTATAAATGGTCAAACATAAAAAAGGATGGAAAACGAGGTCAGCAGGTAGATTCGGTGTGCGATATGGTCGTAACATCAGGAAGAGAGTTGCAGACATCGAAGAGAAGATGCATCAGAAGCATAAATGCATCCAGTGCGGTTTCCCCTCTGTACGCCGCATCGGCACGGGAATCTGGAAATGCACCAAATGCGGATACACCTTTGCAGGCGGCACGTATCTTCCTGATACATCGATCGGAAAGACGGTTGCGCGATCAGTGAAACGCGCCATCGAACAGAAAGAGCAGGATACGATGATGGAGGTATGATGGGAGGGTACCGTTGCGTCCGTTGTAAGCAGCCCGTTGAGATCGATTACGAATATCGCGGTATCCGGTGCCCGTACTGTGGATACCGCATCCTTCTGAAGGAACGACCTGTCCGGATAAAGCGAGTTCGTGCCGAGTAATTTTTAAAAAATTAAGTAAACAGGAGAATGGGCAAAGCAGAATTCAGATTCGATTTTGGCAGCGATGCATGCACGATATATCGTGCACTGCTGCCAGAGATCGCGGCAGCATTTCCGAGAAGCAGGGCAGCACTCTCAGTGGAAGATGGAGTATTGCATCTCATTGTGGATGCTGAGGATATCGCTGCGCTGCGTGCTGCACTGAACACATGGCTCAGGCTGATCAAGGTCGCATGCGAGATTACGAGAATTCGATGAGCATCTATCATGCATTGAAAAAGGCAGGAATTGATCTCGTAACGAGCGTTCCATGCGTTAATCTGGAGGAATTGCTCGATCTGATCGAATCCGACGGTGAGATTACACACATCCCGGTGACAAGAGAGGAAGAGGGCATCGGGATATGCGCTGGTGCCTATCTTGGCGGAGCGAATCCTGCGATTGTAATGCAGAACTCAGGTCTCGGAAACAGCATCAATGCACTCGCATCACTGGACCTGCTGTACAGAATACCGCTGCTCATGATCCTCAGTCATCGAGGCGATCTCGGGGAACGGATATCCGCGCAGGTGCCGATGGGGCAGCTGACACCGGGATTGCTTGATTCTCTCGGGATACCACGGTACTCGCCCATGCCGGTGGATGTGGATAAGATAATTACGGGCGCATGGACACTTGCAAAGACATCAGGGCTCCCTGTTGCGATTCTGCTCGGCGAGTTGTTCTGGTCGGACGTGCAATAAGTGATGGTTGCTGTTGTGCGCTGGCCAGATGGAGTTCATTGGCAGAGTCTCCAGTAACACCATAAGGCATGACAGCCTCTTTAATCGGGCGTGGCGCGGCTGAGACTGGGGCTGTCGATGCGGTTTTTTGTTCACACATCCTTAACAACCACAACCTCCTTCACCTCAGGCACCTCCTCCTTGAGTCTCTTCAGAATCCCATCCTTTACAGCCACAACCGGAACCTTGCACCTGCCACATGAGCAGCCTGTTCTGACCCTGAACGTCATCAGGAACTTGCTGAAGGCGACCGGAGTGGTGCCCTTTTTAAGAGCGATCGTAACGACTCCATCCTTAACATCCACGAGCGTGATATCGCCGCCATCGGCTCTCAGAACCGGACGTATATTCTCCTGTATGATCCTCTCAATATTCTCGAATGTGTCACGAACTTCCATCGATCAGATGTATGCCTGACCGGACTTAACAGTATCAAATGCTCCCCACAATTTTTCAGATACCATACAGATCTTCGAGTCCGTGCTTCACCTTTGACATCTCGCGTTCAATAGTGCTGAGCATATTCCTGTCGATTCTGTGCCCTCGCAACCGTTCGATAAAGATCAGTGATTTCGTATGATCCTCTGGAAGAAGGCGCCATGTTGGTTTTTCTACATAGTAATCGATCCCACGAGCATAAGCAAGCATTTCATCCCTGACCTGGTCCCCTATCCACCCGATATCGACGTAATAATCGAGTGCATCCATGAGATTGTTTCTTCCAACGCGTTCCATCAGAAACTCGACCCAGTTCAGGAGCACCACCGCAGTCATCGGATTGTTATCCAGATGATCCAGGCGTGCAAGCCCCTCTGCAACCTCACTGGAAACGTCTTCAGCGACATCGATCGGAATCAAATCGCTCGCAGGCGCTCCCTTCACCGGAACTGGTTTTACTGGCATATCCTGTATCAGCTCTTCGATCTTCTCTGTGATGATCTTCTCCAGTTCTGGAGGGGGGTTCTTACCAATATCGCTCCGTATCATCTCAATCGATTCTGCAAGCGCCTCAAATCGTGAATCGATGTTCTCGAGTCGTGCTTTTGCCTCATCGGATAAACCTGTCGCCATCTGCTGTGCCAGTGCTTCGAGATCGTTCTGCACCATAACGATACTCTCACCGAGAGCATTGACGCGTTTTTCTACCTTATCGAATCGTTCAATGGTTTCGGAGTCAGCCTCACCCTCACCAACGAATGGGTTCACCTGATTGGACACGACCTCATACAGTGAGAGCAGTTCGAGCACTGACTCATCGAGCTTGTTGACAGTCTCTCGCATCTCATCGGTTGTCCGCTGTACCGTTGATACCGTGGCATCGAGTTTGGCGAATTTACTGTTCAGTTCATCGATCGTCTCAGCATTCTTCAGGGCAAGTTCACTCTCCACAGGCGCACTTGCAGTCTGCGGAGACCCGAATGCTGGCATGCCGGAATCATCGCCGAACTGTGCCTCCTGTGGCGCACCAAATGGACTCATGCCACCGATATCCGGCATACCGGTATCACCAAATCCTGCCATGTCAGGCATGTCTGGCTGTGGTGATGCATTAAACGGACTCATATCAGGCGCACTGGCGAAATCAGGAGGCGATGCATCGAAAGGACCTGGTGCTCCCTGTCCTTGCTTGATGTCTCCGATTTTTTTTGTCAATGATCTACCAGATACGAGCCCCCTCAGCTTGTCTGTCAACCCCTCCAACATAATTCAGATTGTTTTATATGATTGATCTGACTTAAAAGTTACGTTCACCGAACTGTTACACCTTATAGTACCAGCACTGCTCTGCAGTCTTTTCGAAAAACGAAACTCTTATCACGCATGATAAACCATTATACACCGATGGACGATCTCGATCGCTCGATTCTCTGGCATCTCTGCAGCAACAGCAGGGCAAGCAGTACAGAGATCGCAAAGAAACTGGGGGTTGCACCTTCGACGGTGCATAATCGAATCAACCGGTTGAAGGAATCAGGGGCGATCGAGCAGTTCACAGTCATCCTCGACCCTGCCATCGTCGGGCAGAATGTTACAGCATACATAGGAATCAATATCGAATCTGCGAAGAGGATTGCCATCATCAATCAACTGCAGAAGATCGAGGATGTTCTTGAGATCTATGAACTGCTCGAACCCTACGATCTATTCATCAAGGTGCGCACCGCTGATATCGGTTCGCTCAAGGAGCATGTGCTCCATGCGATCAACAACTTCGATGGAGTTCTGGATTCGAGTACCATTCTGACCACGAAACGACATAAAGAGACATCTTCTACAATAAGGAGGCAATATGATCACGAGCATTGAGGCGATACTGACCGCTGTCGTATATCTGCTTGGCGGTGCATTTATACTGTTCATATACGAGGCTTATACCCATACGCACCAGAAAAACCTTCTGATGCTTTCCATTGGAATGTTCATACTCATATTCGGAAGCAATTTCGATATGCTTACCGGACTGGTGCTATCTGATTATATTGAGGAGTCAACGTCACGCATACTTGCGTTACTGATCGAGATACCAGGCATTCTGATCATGCTGTATTCGGCTATCAGATCATAGAAATCATGGGCAGCGATTATCATAAACCCGATCGTTACTCGGTGTTCGCCAGAAACTGGAAACTGATCGGGATAACATCCGGAAAAAGATGGCGGAGAAGCAGTATCCAGGATAAGATCCTCTGGCACGTGCTCGAACGAATCAGTAGATCAGATAACGGCGATGCGATCATCCGCAGCGCCTGCTACGAGGCTGGCTTGCTGGATGGAGAGAACCTGCGTAGCGATGAAGAGGGCGATGTAGCATGTCTTGCCACAATCGAACTGATGTGCCTCCTGTCTGGCATACATGCTGAATTAGTTGACGTGGATGGAAAATCTGTGCTGAGGATCAAGGATTGCCAGTATTCTGACATACTTGCAGGTTTATGCTCACCTGATATCATCTGTGAGTGCCATCTCGAAGGCATCGTGCATGCGATTGATCCGAAATCCAGAATCATTCGGAGGTCGAGGATGTGCGCAGGAGATAAATACTGCGAGTTTGAGATTGGATGAACCCTGGACTTTGCAGAGAACTTAAATAGAATATTAAACGATAATTGATGGCACTACAACCCCTGCACACCCATGAACTCTCATCACACCAAGAACAATCAGATGACAGATATACGGAGGTTCCAGGATCAAGCGGATTGCGCTGGTCACAGGTGATTTTTCGCTGCACCAATCGATCATCTCGGAGATGCGGTCGAGAAATCTCAAGATCGCGACATTCAGCATCGGCGAAGAGATACCAGCATACATAGGGGTGGTGATTACCACACAGTTAGAGGTGGATGCGATCGATTTTGATCGCGATCATATCATCACGGTAGATCATGCGGAGTGTGCTGATATGATCGTGGATCGTGCAATAATGAAACTGCGGGACATAAGAGATGTCAGCATCATCATAGGAATCGATCCGGGTGAGCATACAGGCGTTGCTGTTCTCGCCGGAGGTGTTGTGCTGTCTGCTTATTGTGTTCCGGTATCAGAGGTCTACCAGATGGTACAGCGGGTCACAACATCCATGCATGCAATGAATATCATCATCCGCATCGGACATGGCGCACGGCTGATCAGAACCCAGCTCGTAAATTCGCTGCTCAAACTCGGCATGCGCATAGAACTGGTGGATGAGACCGGAACCACGCCAGCAAAGGGCAGGGATGCTGACATGCACGCTGCAATCAGAATCGCGCACCTCAAAGGTGTACCGATCAGGGAGCAGTTCATAACCCCATCGATCGGTGAGATTCGATTGATTCAGGACCAGAGCAGGGAACAAACCGGAGGTGAACTGACGATTTCACGTGCTCTTGCAGAAAGGGTCGCCATTGGTGAATTGAGTCTGAACGACGCAATTTTGATACAGAAAGGGGAGAAATAACGTTCATGATGACAAACCTTTATACGAACTAATAGTTAACTATTACAATATACATAATCACGGTGGTTGCAAATGGGCATTATAAAAAAGATTAAACAGAACATCTCCGGGGCATTTAAGAAGATATTTAAGCGTGGAAGAGCACGCCGGATCGGTATCTACGGTCCACCGAATGCCGGGAAAACTACGCTCGCAAACAGAATCGTACGGGACTTTACAGGGGATGTGGTCGGCTCGGTCTCTGATATCCCTCATGAAACGAGAAGGGCACACCGCAGGGAAGGAGTAACAATCACATCCAACAATTCCGCAATCACGCTGGATGTCGTGGATACTCCAGGGCTTGCGACAAAGATCGATTTTCAGGATTTTATGGCAAAAGGGCTCTCAGAGGACGAATCGAGACGAAGGGCAAAAGAAGCTACCGAAGGAGTGGTAGAAGCTGTACGATGGCTCGATGATCTCGAAGGCGTGATCCTGGTGATGGATGCGACCGAAGATCCGTTCACACAGGTAAACGTCACCGTGATCGGCAATATGGAGGCGCGCAAACTACCACTGCTGATTGCGGCAAACAAGATCGATCTCGATAATTCAGCACCATCCCGCATCAAGAGCGCGTTCCCGCAGCATCCGATGGTGCCGATCTCTGCGCTGCACGGCGACAACATCGACATCCTGTATGAGAAGATCGCAGAACATTTCGGGTGATTTTGATGAACGGCATACAGATGGATCTGATCTCAAAGGACAAGCTCGACCGGCTCACATCGGTGGAGAAGATACGTATGATTCTTGATAGCGTAGAAAATGGAAAGATTATCGTTCTTGAGAAGGGACTCACCCCTCAGGAGGAGACAAAGTTGATCGAGGCGACGATGACAAAGATAACCCCGGGCGAGTTTGCTGGTATCGAGATTGAGAGCTATCCCGGAGATATGCATCAATCCTGGTTCGATAAGCTGCTCAAGAAACCGGTCAATCGATCCCGTCTGACCGTGATCGGACCTGCTGATCAGCTGAAGATGCTGAAACGGGATCGGGACGTGATCAGCGCGATGGTGTCTGCGAGGTGAATGTGTTTAAAACGGTTCCCTGTCCTTTTCCAGAACGAAAATACGAAGTCCTCCGTCTCTCTGCTCTTTGCAAAGTGCGGATTGGTCCGGAGGATAAAATCGACAAGATCGCCACAGCGTTTCAGAAAAGAGTTGGGCTTTCGACTAAAGATGACATTCATCTAGCGTGTGCTACTCACGTAGATGCCAATGCTTTCCTGACCTGCGATGACCGGTTGATCAGGCGGTCTGAACGGCTGGAACTTGGGATAATGGTTATGAATCCGGTAGATTATGTTAGACAGGAGGTACTGCAATGGAAAAACTAGGAACAATGAATGGCGCAGAGCTCAGAATCAGTGGAATAGAGGCATTTAAAAAATATTTTAAAGAACTGCATGTGGTCCAGAATGCCTGATATACGCTCCGCTTACAAAGGATGATTCAGATGCAATGGATAGAGAATAAGTTTACAAGAGCGCTTGGAATATCGATCATACTCGCACTCGGAATGATCT
>PIXW01000041.1 GCA_003601535.1 ANME-2 cluster archaeon | reverse complement strand
TCAGGAGGTTCACTCATACGTTTGAATATTTCAACCGCCTCATCGCCGTCATACGCATTCGCAACGATTTCATGTCCGCCGATCTCGAGAATGTCACCATAGAGTTCGTGAAGCGTTGGTTCATCATCCACGATGAATATCGTTGCCATGGTTAGCCCCCCTTTGGAAGCAGTACAATGAAGTTGCTGCCTTGCGTCCGGTCACCCTTGACCCGATCCTCCACAGAGATGCTTCCGCCATAACTCTCGACGATATACTTCACGATCGTGAGCCCGAGTCCGGAACCCTGTGCGCTCTCGCCAGCCCGTTCCATGCGGTTGAATATGATCTTCTTATAATCATCGCTGATACCACGCCCCCGATCTTTGAACTCGATTCTCCAGTTATCATCCGACGAACTGATATCCACATCGATTTCAACGATCTCATGTTGATCGAACTTGACAGCATTGTTCAGAAGATTCAGGAATGCGTCAAAGAGGAACGCGTTGCCGCTGATGAAATATCTGCCTTCGGTTATGTTTGAGTTGATCCTGATCTCTCTTGGTGATGACTCTACGGCTTTGAGAGCGCTCCTATAAGCAGGATATATATCGATCTTCCTCAGTTTGGTCTCGCCTGACCGAATCATCGAGAGCATTTTCACGTTGTATATAATGTCAGCGCTTTTCTTGACATGGTTAAGAGCGGTCTCTACACCTTTCCTGAACTTATCCGGGAAATCCGGCGCCTGGAGCAGCATATCAAGATATCCTATCGTGACCTGATTCATGTTGTTGATATCGTGACCCATGAGATCGATATGAAATTCCGCACGGCGATATTCCTCCTCGATGCGCTTCTCTGCAGCTTTGCGTTTGGTGATGTCTGCAATAACGCCCCTCATGCCAACCGGTTTGTTTTCACGGATAATAGGGGTGGTATAGATAATACAAGGGAATGTGCTGCCGTCTTTTCTCTGTGCCGTGTATTCCACACCATCCAGCTGTTCTCCCTTCATGACCCTGCCAATATTTTCTTCAGCCCTATCTCGATCTTCCGGAGACATCATCTGAAGGGCGGTCAAGCCCCTGTCAAAATCATCCTGAGTATAGCCGAAATAGTCAAATCCGGCACGGTTGGCAAATGTGAGATTGCCCTTTTCATCTGTTTCGAAGACGGTTTGCGGTAATAGCTCAGTTAGGTCTCTGAACTTTGCTTCGCTCTCTTTTAGCTTCCTCGCCATCCGGCTCTTGTACAGAGTCATCTCGATGGATGCGAAGAGCTGCCTCTCCTGAAACGGCTTAATAATATACGCATAAGGCTCGGTGCTCTTGGCACGATCTACCAGATCAAGATCGGAATATGCAGTCAAAAATATAGTAGGGATGTCTATCTTCTCTTTTATTTCGCGGGATGCATCTATGCCGTTTTTATGCCCAATGAGGACGATATCCATCAATATCAGATCAGGCTTAAGTTCAATTGCAGCATTTACCGCATCATCTGCACTGGCAGCGCGTCCAACCACCTCATAACCAGTATCGGTGAGTGTCATCTCCAGATTTTCAGCCACAACGGCTTCATCTTCAACAATCAATATCCTTGCGTTCTCCATATCAAACTCCACCATTGGTTCTTATATCGAATTCTATATTAAATGTTGTCCCTTCTTTACTGAGGACCTCTAAGTTCCCTCGCAACTGATCCTCTGTGAGAATCTTTACCAGACGCAATCCAAGCGTCCTGGTTGCATTGATATCGAATCCGGCAGGCAGTCCTGTGCCATCATCACTTACCATCAGATTGATCCTGCCTTCCTCTGATGCGGTTAGACTGACCTTGATCGTTCCTTCCTTTCTGTTGACAAAAGCATATTTCAGGGCGTTTGTGAGCAGTTCATTGATGATCAACCCGACAGGCACTGCCATCGATATTGGAAACGGATAATCGACTATTGAAATGATCGGGGTGATCGTTGTATCCTGAACCTGATAACTCTGGAAGAGCTGCATGAGCAACGTATCCACAAAACCCTTCATATTGATCTCTGATAAATCACTGCTTTCATATAATTGGGCGTGGATGAGCGCCATCGCATTTAGCCGGTTCCTGGATTCGGTGAGCGCATCGACCGTATCTTCGTTCCTGGCACCTCTTGCCTGCATATCGAGCAGGCTTGATACGACCTGGAGGTTGTTCTTTACGCGATGGTGTATCTCCCGCAGAAGCACCTCTTTTTCCTTCAGGGATGCTTTTATCCGGTTTTCTGCGTTTTTGAGCTCGGTGATGTTGTGTGTTATCCCGACCATACCAATGACAACGCCATCATGACCAAAGAAAGGACTTTTGCTTGTGGAAGTCCACATAGGTTCACCGTCTGCTCTGGTAACGACTTCCTCGATACCGTATTTTGGTTCGCCTGATTCCATCACTTCCTGATCCTCCGCTCTATAAGCGTCCGCCTGCTTCTCCGGGAAGAAATCATAATCTGTTTTACCTGCTATTTCATCTACCGGAGTTCCGGTCTTATCGGCAAAAGCCTTGTTTGCTGCAATATAATTGCCATTCCTGTCCTTGAAGTAGACGGATGCCGGTATGGTCGAGAGCAGGGCTTTCTGTTCCTCGGATTTCTGCCTCAGTCGCTCTCCCATCAACATCAGGTCATCCTTCGTCTCGGTGACGTCCTCCAGCATGTTAAATATCGCAATCCTCTGCCGCTCACTTTCCTTAAGTAGCTCATCCAATCTCGCAGTTCGCTCTTTCACCTTCGTCTCAAGACCTTTACTGTACTCTTTTAGTTCTCTTCTGGATTCTTTCAGATTGGCAGCCATCGCATCAAATGCCCTTGAAAGTTCTCCAACCTCATCATCTGTTCCGGTACCGACTTTGTAATCCAGGTTCCCTTTCATGATCTCTTCGGTGCCACGATGCAATTTCACAATCGGGTCTGTTATCGTTCCGGATACCCGGATGCAGATTACCGTACCCAGAAGCAAAAGAGCGGCAAGGACAGAAAACATCGTAGCAGTCAGTCTGGTAACTGGTGCAAACGCTTCCTTTTCATCGATCTCTGCCACCAGGCACCAGTTCATCGCAGGTATGGACGCGTGGGTTCCTAAGACCTCCACACCACGATAATCTTTGTATAAAGCTGCGGCTGTTTTGTGGTTCCCTGTGCCGACAAAACACTCTGGATCAACATCATACTTCGGGAGCGTATCGGCAATAAACCTCGGTGGAGTTATCATGTAACCGTCTCTATCCAGGACGTATAGCTCTCCGGTCTCGCCAAGACCAGTTTCATCTGTTGTTATCTCAAGTATTTTGTCTACATCAAAGTTTATAATAACAACCCCTGAGAATTTACCATTCACCAGGATAGGCGATGCCGCGCTCAGAACATCCTTTCCGGTGAACCTGGAAGTATGAATATCTCCGATGTAAGTTCCTTCTTTTCCTTTCAGGAAAATTTCACTCATGCTTTCATCATATCCAACATCCGCATGACTGGAAGCAATTACGATGCCACTTTCATCCAGAACTCGAATCCTTGAAACATCTTCACGAGACTGTATCGTGTCATTTATTCTCAGATTAGCCATCTCTATGCTCTCTGTGTAATTTTTGCTTTTATCCACTACATTTCTAAAAGGAATTCCTGTTGCCAGCATCTCAGTATCTTGTTTGTAACCAGCCAAAACCGTCTCGATATGGTGCGCTCTTGATTGTGCGATGGTCTCTAAATGACTGCCAATCTGTTCCTTGATGATACCTGTTGCAATGGTTCTGCCAATCAGGAGGGTAGCCATGCCCGTAATCAACACAAGCGATAACATGACAGCAAGAAACTTTGTCCGGATCTTCATTCGCTCGTCCCTGTGTCAATTTCTTCGAGTATCCTATAACGAGGCTCCTTTCCCACTCCTCGGAGAAGGCTGTTTATCTCCTTCTTCAATTCCACCATCTTAAGCTCCCTCTCTACCGTCATCTCGTTAAATCTCCTTAGCTCCTCTATTTTCTTCTCAAGTTTCTCTTCCGCACGCTTACGTTCAGTGATATCAGCCATAGTATGAATGATCTTCACAAGATCACCGTCTTCGATTACTGGTGTACATGAAACCAGAAAAATGCCTCCCAGTGCTTCCATATCATTTTCGACTGGTTTGTAATCTTTAGAAGCCATCAATTTCTTCGCAGGACAATTTTCCGGGGGTTCAGTGGTTCTGTGGGCTATTTCGTAGCATTTCCTACCTGTAAGTTCCTTAGCCGACATTCCAGTTGCTGCCATGACAGGACGGTTGGCATCCAGAATATTGAATTCCGGATCGATGATTATAACCGCATTACCGAGCGCCTGAAAGATCTCTTCGCGGTCTCTACTAACACGCAGCAATTTTTCCTCTGCACGCTTACGTTCAGTGATATCTCTAAATATCGTTAATTTTGATATGGTGCCGTCGATATTCTTCAGAGGCGTCTCAATGAGGTCGTAAGTCCTGTTTCTCCTGCCGGAGTTCCACTCCCAGTGCACAGTCTCTCCATTCATCACCTCTTGATTTTTGCAGAGAGGACAGGGCTCCTCCCTGTTATGAAACGCTTTATAGCAGATAGTACCGACCCGGTCTCCGAACTCGCCGATCAGAACTTTGTTCATGAACTCTATCTCATAGTCTTTTGATACAATGTATATGCCATCAACCATGCTGTCAAATATCAGATTCAGGTTGTCCCGTTCTTCTTTTATCCGTGCCTCCAGCTCCACTTCTTTTGTGATATCTCTGCTCACACGGACAGTTCCGATCGGCACACCCTCGCTATCCTTCAAGAGCGATGCGGACAGGCTGATCTGCACCGGCTTTCTATCGTTATTTAACACTGCCGTCCTGTAGTTTTTAAGCATACCATCCCGGAGCACCATCTCCATTATTCTCTCTGGTTCTTCGGGGTCAGCGAAGAATTTCCTGTTGGACGATCCTATCACCTCATCCGCAGCATAACCCATGTAGTCTTCTGCTGCCTTGTTCCATGAACGCACGGTACCATCCATATCCACAACAACAATCGCATCCGCAGAACTTTCGATGATATTATCCAGATAATCCTTTGTCTCTCTCAGTTGCTCCGCGCTTTTTCGCAGCGCCTCCTCCGTGAGCTTGCACTGTGTTATGTCTCTGGAAATTTCTATGACTGCTGCAGGTTTTCCTTCGTTATCTTTTAATGCAACATTGGCAGTGCAGTGGAAGTATCTCATTTCCCCATTCTGACCCATCACCTGCGTATCATGCTCATGGACCCTTCCATCCTGAAATGTCCTGAGTGTAAGGCAGGGATGCGGCTCGCAAGGTTCTTTTCTTCTATGATATACTTCGTAACATTTTTTCCCAATAATATTATTCCCGAAGATTTTCATGGCGGTTTTATTAGCCCAGATGATGTTCAGGTCTCTGTCCATCATGCTTATATGGTCACCAATGGACTGCAGCATGGAATCGAGTCTCTCTTCCGACTCTTGCAGCGCATTTTCTGCCCGTTTGCGCTCGGTTATCTCCAGTGTGGTCTCGACGGCACCCACGATATTGCCATCGGCATCCCGGACCGGATCGCTTCGTATGAACCAGACCCTTCCATCCGGGGTGGTCATCTCTCCTTCCTGTGTTTGACCGGTCTCATGGGTTTTTCTGACAGGGCAGCCCGCACACGGTTCGCTGCGCTGATGCCATATCTCATAACAATGACGCCCCACCAGTTCATCAGGCGTCAGACCCACCGATTCACCTGCGGCGCGGTTCGCCCATAGAATCCGCATCTCCGCATCCTGATACAACACATGCTCTGACAGGCTGTTCAGAATGGTTACCTTCTCTAGCTCATCTGTTCTCATCGCCTCCTCCGCGGCTTTACGCTCGGTTACGTCGCGTCCCACACAGACAGCGGTAGCAACAGAACCGTCGGTATCGAATACTTGTGCCATCTTACTGCTGTGCCATCTTCGCTCTCCCATAATACCGAGTTCTCGTTCGTGGCTTTCCGGTCTCAAAGACCTTCCGGAGCAGGTGTCGATTCTGTTCTATGTCCTCTACTGCCAGTATTTTCATTCCATTTTTCAGCGGTTTTTGATAGAGACCTTGATGATCACAACATCCTCCACGGGCTTGTCCCGCACTGTTTTTACCTCTGCAATCGCTCGAACAACATCCATTCCATCAATCACCCTACCAAATACCGCATATTTCCCATCGAGCTCCGGCTGCGCCCCATCGCAGATATAGAACTGGCTGGATGCGCTGTTCGGATCCTGCGATCGCGCCATAGCAAGAGCGCCATCGACATGGGTTAACTCAGGATGAATCTCCAGCGGGATGGTCTTACCAGAGCCGCCTGTGCCATCGCCTTTCGGGTCTCCGCCCTGGATCACAAAGTTATCGATCACACGGTGAAAGATCAGACCATCATAGAATCCCTGTTCTGCCAGTTCGATGAAGTTCGAGGTGGTGATGGGTGCTCGCTCTTCATACAGTTCAGCAGTTATCGTTCCCATGTTAGTCTCGATCACTGCGACCCGGTTCTCCTTTTCGTCTTCAACCATCACACATCCGCTAACAATGATGACCAGTGCCATCACGGCGCCAATGATAAATTGCTTATTCATGTCGATCACCTAAAATTTTGTGGTTTGTGGTATATAATTCTGTTGTGGATTGTTATGTTTTTGGGATGCGATGGAGGTTGCCGCAGCACGCCATACAGATTAAAGTAGCATCGTTTCTAACAGATAATCATGGCTATCGATGAAATCAGCATCACCAGAGCAATTGTTACCGAGTTCACGAAATCGTTTCTTGAATGCACCGATGTGGATTGCGCACTTGTTGGTGCAGGACCTGCGAACCTCGTTGCCGCATATACCCTCGCAAAGTCTGGCGCCGATGTTGTGATATTCGAGCGAGATATCGCAATAGGCGGCGGTATGTGGGGTGGCGGCATGATGTTTCCGAGAATCGTGGTGCAGGCAGAAGCACGAAGATTTCTTGATGACTTTGGGATTCGATATACCGGATACGGAGAGGGTCTCTATATAGCGGATTCGATCGAATCGGTCTGCAGGATCGCAGCATCAGCGATTGGTGCAGGTGCCAGGATTTTTAATCTGATAAGCATGGAGGACGTGATGATCAGGGAGGATCGTGTATCCGGGCTTGTTCTCAACTGGGCACCGGTTGCGAAGGCACATCTGCATGTCGATCCGCTGACCATTCGATCAAAGGTGGTGATCGATGGTACGGGACATGATGCAGAGGTCTGCAGTGTCCTGCAGAAGAAAGTCCCGAACGCTCTGCATGTCCAGGGTGAGCAGCCGATGTGGGCAGATCGCGGCGAGCATGCGCTTCTTGATTTCACAAAAGAAGTGTATCCGGGACTGGTTGTTACGGGTATGGCAGCAAATGCTGTTTTTGGGGGTCACCGGATGGGTCCGATCTTTGGCGGGATGATGCTATCCGGTGAGAGGGCAGCAGAGGTTGCAATCGATCTTATTTGAGCATGGCATTCGCCCGAGAGCTAAGATTATAATATCCTTAAAAATCATATCAGTTTCAATGCGAATCGCATCAACCCTTGAACTGCAGGATAAGCCAGGTCAGCTACTGGCAGCATTGACCCCGCTGTCTGCGCTCGGCGGCAACATCATCAGCATCGTGCACCATCGCGACCAGAGAACATCACGGGGCAAGATCCCGGTACAGATCGTATTTGAGATCGATGAAAACAAGCGGCAGTTCCTGGTCAAGCGGCTCGAGAAGAGCGGTATTGCTGTCGCCAGCATCGATGAGCATCCGCTGATCGAACGGGAATCGGTGATATTGATCGGACACATCATCCATACCGATATCAAGGACACGATCGACCACATCGACAGCACAGGATTTGCAGAGGTCACTGATATCTCCGTCGCGATGCCAGCGATCAACGGCGAATCATCAGCGTACATGATAATTGAGGCGATAGGCAAGTCAGAACTCGTAGCAGCGATCGATCTCTTAAAAGAGATCGCAGATCAGAAGGATCTGCTGGTGATTGAGCCTGTGCGGAACTAGGATCTATGTTAAACATCCGGGACCTCTCATCCGAGTTCGAATACAGAAAGGATGCAATCATAAACTATGAGCGCGAGACATCAGGCGAACTCGAAGAGTACAAAGAATCGATACCGGATCTGGATCATGCAGATACCCAACTGAACCATTTCCTGCCCAGATACTGCGGCGCAATGATCTTCGAATCCGGAAGAACCATCAAACGTTTTCATCCGGCATCGAGATGGAACGATCGAGAGGATGCCATGCAGTGGGTGGATACTGTCCTTGCAGGCACCCCAGTCGGATCGGTCGATGGCAGCCAGATATATCCGGATAAGAACCATGGTTTACCGATCGCAGTCATACAGACCGGTAGCGTGTACAACAAACACACGAAAGCCCGCGAGTATGCCCAGAACAGAAGTGCAACACTGGTCACGCCTGATGAGTTCGCAGGTGCGGAGGTATACGCATTCGGTAAGGAGTTTGTGGATGCCAGACGTTTTGCTCTTGAATGCGATGCTCTGATCGATATGATGCACACAAACGACCGGATCTACCTGCTGCTCGATGGAACCCTGATACTGTCACACATCAATGTACTCGCTAAAAATATAAGAGAGATATATCTCGATGCGATGATGAGATTGCTCGGTGCATCAGAGAGAACCGGGAATCCTGTAATCGGATATGTGGATGTGAGCGTGCAGAGGGATGTTATAACAATGATGCGCCATATTTACGGATTAAAAGAGACAAAGAAACTGTTTGATCCTGTGTTGTTTGCAGATAAACTGAACTGGGGCGATCGGACGAAGGCGTTCATCTGTAATCGGGATGATCGCCGTGGCGCAGACAGTCCATCAGTGCTCGATACGTATCTCGGATATCGAAACAGCATCGCCTTCTTTTACATGCGGATGGGCAATCTTCCGAGCCGGATTGAGTTTCCGGTATGGTGTGCGGATGAGATCGACACCATAGCAGACATCATCCGTGCTGAAACGATCATTCGTGGAAGTTATCCGGATATATTACTGATAGCGCACAGAAATGCCGTGATCACAGCAAAGGAGCATCTATTATTTTACCGGATGCTGAACCGGTTCTGTCTCGAGCACGGGATCGTTGCGTACACCGGAGCAAAGCACGAGTACAAGGCGCGGGAGACGAGGGGTTTGGCAAAACCGATGAAATGAGGGCGGTCAGGGGTTAATAAGTTCCCTGATGCCCTGCTCCAGCGAATATTTTGGATGGTAACCAAGAACATCCCTTATCTTTGTTATATCAGCCAGTGTGTGGTCTACATAGTTCTGCACTGGATTTTCGATGTGCTGCGGTTTGATATCCGTACCGAGTTCGTTGTTTAAGATCTGCACAACATCATTGAAGCTGTGTGATGTTCCTGTGCCGACATTGAACTCGCCTGATACATTCTTCTTCATCGCAAGCATACATGCCTGAATCACATCCCTGACAAACACAAAGTCTCTTGTCTGTTCGCCATCCCCATAGATGACCGGAGCTCTACCATTCTGCATCTCCCAGAGGAACTGGGATACGATGTTTGCATATATCCCTTTCGCACGCTCATTGGGACCGTAAACAGAGAAGAACCTGAGTCCAATCGAACCAAGTCCGTACAATATATGATACAACTCCGCAATCCGCTCGATACACAATCTCGCCTCGGTGTAGTAATCAGTGACCCTGATGTTCATATCTTCCCGGTTCGGAGTGGGTAGTCCGTTGTATAGCGAAGACGATGACGCAAATATGACCTTCGCATCCGAATTCCTTGCAAACTCAAGTACGCTGATGGCATCGTTGATCGCCGATCCGACAAAGAGCGGATTCTCCCTGTACATGGGCGATGAGGATGGGATGCCTAAATGAAATATTATGTCGAGATCAGAATTCGAGAGCCGGTTGCCGATATTACCGCATGAATCGTTGATCATGTTTATATCGCTTTTTACATCCTTCAGGTTATCCACACTGCCGGTATGGAAGTTGTCCAGCACTGTCACATCATGCTCACTTACAAGCGCAGATACCAGATTGGATCCGACAAATCCTGCCCCGCCTGTTACCAGTATATCCATAATCTATTCATCATCTATGATGACATTTAAATCTATCATTCGCATAGAAGGCAACAGAAAGTTTAATTTAATCCGTACACACATCTGTCAGAGATGTCTGCAAGAACAGAAGATGACGTGATCATCGGACTCGAAGTTCATGTACAGCTGAACAAACTGCATTCAAAGTTATTCTGTTCATGCGGGCTTGATTATCATAACGCACCTCCAAACACCCATGTCTGCCCGGTCTGTCTCGGACTGCCAGGATCACTGCCTGTACTCAATAAGTCTGCGGTGCAAAGTGCTATAAAGGTCGCTCTTGCATTAAATTGTGAAATTCTTCCACAGACACAGTTTTATCGAAAAAATTACTATTATCCGGACCTGCCGAAAGGATTTCAGATCACGCAGTACGATTACCCCATTTCAAGCAATGGATATCTCGATATCGAAGGCGATCAGGGAATCAGACGCATCAGGATCAACCGTGTCCATATAGAGGAAGATCCCGGAAGACTGGTGCACGAAGGTACGATCGATCGATCGAAGTTCACATTGATCGACTACAATCGTGCTGGTGTGCCGCTGCTTGAGATCGTGACAGAACCTGACCTTCGCAGCCCAAAAGAAGCAAGAAGATTTCTGAATAAACTCAGAAACATCCTTGAATACCTTGATGTTTTTGATGGTGATCTGGAGGGTGCGCTTCGCGCAGATGCGAATATCTCGCTTGCTGGCGGCGCGCGGGCTGAGGTTAAGAACATATCCTCGTATAAGGGTGCAGAGCGTGCACTATCATTTGAGATCGTACGCCAGCGAAATGTGCTGCGCCGCGGCGAGGTTGTTGTTCAGGAGACCAGGCATTTCGATGAGTTGCGTGGCGTCACTGTTTCGATGCGGACAAAGGAAGCTGAACACGATTATCGATATTTTCCAGAACCTGATCTGGTTCCGATGCGGATCATGACCTGGGTGCCTGATATCAGGGAGACCCTGCCTGAACTGCCAGATGGGCAGCGTGCACGATTTCTCGAGGAGTACGGCATAACAGAGGATCATGCTGCCTCGTTAACGCTCGATTTGAAACTTGCGCAGTTCTTTGAGGATGTTGCGCGTGAGATCGATCCGAAGATCAGCGCTTCATGGGTCGTTGATGTGCTGAAAGGAGAACTCAATTATCGCGATCTTGATATCGATGCGTTTAAGGCGGAGGACCTGATCGAGATTCTGAAGTTGTTTCTGGATGATGTGATCACAGAAAAAAGCGCAGTCACAATTATACGAACGATTCTTGATTACGGCGGCACTCCTGCAGAGATCATATCCAAAAAAGAGCTTGCAAAGGTGAAAGAGGATGTGGTCTTATCCGCTGTTGATGAAGTACTTCTGGAATGTGATGATGCAATAGCGGATTACAGGCGAGGCGAGAAAAAGGCGCTGAATTATCTTGTCGGGCAGGTGATGAAGAAGACCCGAGGGCGCGCTGATCCGCAGGATGTGCGGCTGCGGCTGCTTTCGAAATTGGGATAAATTCTAACGATCTCGAATCTTTCTGGCTAAATATACCAGCATCATCAGTGCAGAAGATCCAAATCCTGGCGATTCGGCATCTGTGGGCAGGGGCTGCGGTGTTACTGGTTCACCGACCACGGACTCATGCGCGTCACGCACCTCAATCATCGTCTCTACCCCCTGAACACCATCCTTGTATGCAAACACGTACAATCTGCCGGTGTCTTCCGGTATAAATGCTGCAATCCCATTTTCATCGGTTATCTGCTGAAACTGCGAATTTCTTGTGGTGAAGAAGACGATCGCATCAGAAACCGGTAGCCCCGATGATGTTACAAGAACCTCAACCGTCTGATTGACCGTTGCCACGCCGGGTGCATCAATCGATAACCCGGATTGTTCGGTCCCGGATTCTGCAAGTGCTGGCAGAATCATAAGACTTATGACTATAATAAATATCCACCTGAACCCCATGCTTAAATATAGTCACCATCGTAGTATATATCTTGCGCCTCATTGCCGGGGTGGCAGAGCGGACTAACGCGGCAGGCTCGAGACCTGTTGTTCCTATGGAACGCTTGGGTTCGAATCCCAACCCCGGCGTAACCATGAAGAGATCATGAAGTTCGTTGTACTGCGAATCGGACACCGCCCGATGCGGGATAAGCGCATAACCACTCATGTTGGCTTGACAGCACGTGCGCTTGGCGCAGATGGCATGCTTCTTGCAGCGAATGACCCGAAGATCAAGAAGAGTATCGATGATGTGACCCGCACATGGGGAGGGGACTTCTTTGTTGAGATCGATGTCGACTGGAGGAGAGAGATCAACGAATGGAAGGAAAGAGGGGGAATGGTTGTACATCTCACGATGTACGGCTTGAATCTGGCAGATGCGATCGATAAGATGCAAAATCGTGACCTTCTGCTCATTGTTGGCGCTGAAAAGGTCCGATCAGTGATCTATGATCTTGCCGATCTGAATGTTGCTGTCGGCAATCAGCCTCATTCCGAGGTGGCTGCACTGGCACTGGTTCTCGACCATTTGCAGGAAGGTAAGGAATTATGCAGGACTTTCAATGATGGGGAACGCGAGATTATTCCGATGAGGAAAGGAAAACGGGTCATAGAACACACGGCATTGAGATAGGCCTCTCAGCTATTCCACGAATCCGTGTCAATCAAATACAATCTGCACAGGTTTGATTGAATTTATCGCATCAGAAAGCTCTTTTTTCTGATTTTCAAGTTCTTCACTCCGTATCTCCAGTTCTTCCTTCAGATTTTCGAGTTTATCCTCAAGTTGCGTGAGTTTTCTGGTGTTTTCAGCAAGTTGCTTTTCGAGCGTCGTTTTTGTTTCCGATATAGTCAAATCAGCAATTTTATGCTCGATATCAGCGATACGGGAACTTAAATTTTCGTATACCTCTTTTTTTGATGCGAATGACTCTACTATATATTTTATCTGATCAAGGATCTTATCACGTTTCTTATCCCTGAGACCGAGCGTACCGCCCTCGATCAACCTACACACCTCTGTCAGAAAATCATCGATATCGGCTGCGTCCGCTGAAATCGGGTTTTTAAGACAGCCATCCAGCAATTCCATCTGTTTCTTTGAAAGCGTGTGTCTTCCGCTTGTGCTCTGCTTTTTCATGCGATTGAGCGCCTTGCCAAGCGGCATGAACAGTTCCACGACGCTGGTTTCGATATTGTCCCTCTCCTTCTCTGTTTGTTTCAATTCATTCTCAAGTTCAACAAAAGAACTCCACTCCTTACTGAGAGACAATTGTTCCAGTCTGGCAGTACAATCGTTGATCTTATCTTGAATATCGCTCATCTTCGAACTTGCATCATTAATCTCCGAATTATATCGAGTAATATCCTCAGTTGTATCTTTTATGATCTGTATTCTCCCTGAAATTTCATCAAAATTCCTTACTTCCGCTTTCGTTCCATCAAGTGAATCTTCAAGTTTTTTTAATAATTTTTTTATACTTCTAATGTCAGAAATCACCGTTCCAACTTCCTTTGGAAACAGATATTTAGCCTGATGATAACTCCTCGATGATTTTCCAAGTGTGGTTTCGATATAATCATCGACAGATCTGCAGAAATTCACGATATCAGAGTAATCCCCTGCCGGAATGTCAATCTTATCAACCAGTACATTAACCTGCTTCATAATGTTATCCCGAGCGGCAAGTCCCACCCTCGATGCACGGGTCGGCACTTCTGGTGGCTCTACGGCGGTCTCGAGAGTGTTGATGTCACGCATCAGTTGCTCTTTTGTTCTCGCAATCTCTGCAAATGTATGCGCAGCAGATTCAAAGAACTCATCGAGTTCTACTCTTGATTCGTTTGCAACCCACTCCTCAAGTTCATAAAAAGAAATCGTGGCGGTCGTATGCTGTTTTTGTTGATTCTGTCTTCCAATGATTTTATTCAGCCATTTCACCGTACTACCAACTTGTCTTGAGTTTATTCGAGAATGTTCGAATTAGGATTGTTGTTCTCTCATATTATAGATACTGATACGACGTATAATGGATTACTGGAACACCAACGTTTGAGTTGACAGTCTCGTCTACAACAATAGTTATATCCAGAAAGGGATTGAAATCAACATCCATCCACATAGGAGGTTTTCGCATGGATTATGCAGAAATGTCAGATAAACTTGTACATCTTCTGGGATTGAACGGTAAACCGATAGCAGTCTCACTTATAAAGAGACAGGAGGATATTCCCGGGGAATTGACAGAGATCGAGAAGCCACGGCGGTACTGTCAGATGCTCCAGGATGCCAGATTTAAAGGAACCGTAAGCCTCGCCACCGCAGACAAACACGCCTGCAAGGGCGGCGCGGCAGCCATCGGACTGATCGATTACGGACCAAATCTCAAAACAGGTGCTTTGTACCATTACAAACTGAACAAGGAGATATCGCTCGGCGTTGCCAAGCGCGTGGTCGATCAGATGCCAAGACCGGAACCCGGATCGGCGATTGCCACCATCATCACGCCGCTCGATAAGGCACCGACAGAGCCGGATGGAGCGAAACCCGATGTGATCGTGATTATGGCTGGCGTGATCGCAGCAAGGCGGATCGTTCAGTCCGTCATATACCGGCACGGCGGACGGATAACCGCGAACTTTGCTGGCATACAATCGACGTGTGCAGATGCAACAGGCTATCCATACACATCAGGTAATATCAACGTTTCAATCGGATGCGATGGCGCAGCAAAGAACGCAGGGCTTGCAGATGACGAACTCGTGGTCGGGATACC
>PIXW01000040.1 GCA_003601535.1 ANME-2 cluster archaeon | reverse complement strand
GCGTGTTGACCGATGCCGGATATGTGAAGGTTAATGGAGAGACGACAGAGGATTGCATAAGGACAATCCGGAATGAAACAGGTTGTTCTATCGGAGATGGGAACTTACTGACGATCCACAGGTCGATAAATAGCCCGTTCTGGTTCGTAATCTTTGATAACGAGACAAAAGACTGTGTTTACACAGTTTACAAGAATGAAGCATTCAACGCAACGACGGTCAACATCGACGGAGAGAACGCAACAACCAGCGATGGCTGGAACGAAACGAAGGATGCGCTCGGATCGGACGCGTTCACGATCGTCACGATCGCAAATGCATGGGGATATGGCGCACCGTACGACTTTTTGAAGTGCGTGGAATTCCACAACCACCTCTGCCCCGGGGTGACGTCGGGTTACATGCTTGCAGACTATCTGTTGAAAGAATACCCGCTGGATACTGGCGAGAAGTACGTGGTGATCGCATGTCCGATCTGGTGCAAGGACGATGCGCTGCAGATTATGCTGGATACAACCGTCGGGAAACGGAGCATCTTTGCAAAGAACATGCCGGCACACGATGAGATCGAGAACACTGCCGGGATCTACATCGTCTGGAACAAGACGCTTGCGAGTGGAACCGGTTATGTCCTCTCGTTTGACTTTGATCATGCACGTAATGTTTCGAATGTGACTGAAAGCGATTTTGAGACGTACCCCATGGCAAGCAGGATCAAGATGGACTGGGGGATGATGCCGTACCTGAATCAGCCGGAAACGTTCGTATCGACGCTGCACACGTTCGATGTGACCTCTGATCTACTTAAGAGGCTTGAGCTGGCAGGAGTTGATCCGTACGTTGAGATCGGGCTTGCAGACGATCCCTGTGGAATTGACATCTCGGGTGCGCTGCAGGATGCAATGGCTACGCTCGGAGTAACGAGAGATAGTTCCGGTCTGTGCGTGTTGACCGATGCCGGATACGCGATCGTAGATGGCAACACGACCGAGTGCTGTATCGGAACGATCGAGAGGGTGACTGGATGCTCCATCAGCGATGGAAACCTCTTACCAGTCCACAGGTCGGTAGATAAGCCGCTCTGGTTTGTGATCTTTGATAACGAGACAAAGGACTGTGTTTACACAGTTTACAAGAACGGAGCATTCACAGCAACGACGGTCAACATCGACGGAGAGAACGCAACAACCAGCGATGGCTGGAATGCGATGAAGGCAGCACTCGGATCGGACGCGTTCACGATCGTTACGATCGCAAATGCATGGGGATATGGCGCACCGTATGACTTATTGAGGTGTGCGGAATTCCACAACCACATCTGTCCTGGACTGTCGTCCGGCTACATGATCGCGGAATACATCCGTGAGAATTACCCGCTCGGGGCTGGTGAGAGCTACACCTGGATCGGATGCCCGAACTGGTGCAAGGAGGATGCTATCCAGGTTCTTCTGGATTTAACCCCGGGAAAGAGGAGTTTAATTGTGAAACAACGCGAGATTCTCGTGAATGAGCGCCCGCTTGCTGGAATTCTCATAATCTGGAACAGCACAGCAAACTCGGGAAGAGGCGTGTCCTTCCGGTACGACAAGGGCGAATCGTGCAACCTCACCGGTGTCGATATCGATGATTTCAGCCCGCCTGGTGGCAAGTCAAACCCGCTCTTCTGGACGACACGACTAAAGAACGGTTTCGGACTGCTGCAGTACCTCGATCAACCAGAGGCCGTAATCTCAACGGATTCGGACATGTTCAATGTGACCTCCGAACAGCTTGATCGGGTGAAGGAGGCAGGAGTTGATCCGTACGTCGAACTCGGACTTGAAGAACCAGCCGAGGTGCGTGGAGACTTCAACGGCGATGGTAAGGTCACATCTGCTGACGCGTTGATCCTGCTTCAGGCAGCGGTTGGTGAGATAACCCTGTAAAAACACCGAACATGAATAGTAACAACAGGAGGTAAAAAATGAAGAAAACAGTATTGATACTGGCTGTGCTGCTCTGCAGTGTGGCATTCTCTGCGAGTGTGCTTGCAGAGAACGATAGAGTCGCTGCAACGAGCGATAAGACTGTGAGAATGGCAGGAGGCACTCCTGGTGGAAGTGACTGGGGGTATCCGTCCCCATTTACGTTCTACCCAAGAGGTCCTGGTTATGCCAGGATGAGTCTCTTGTTTGATACCCTCACATGGAAGGATGCAAACGGAGTCATACCTGCTCTTGCCGATGGCTGGAAGGTCTCTGATGATGGCAAGGACTGGACGTTCTATCTCGATCGGAATGCGAGATGGCATGATGGAACATCGTTCACAGCAGATGATGTGAAGTTCACGTTCGAGTATATGAAGGACCATAAGGGCGGGTTCAAGTGGTTCGACGCGACCAGTTATATCGATAGCGTGGATGTTGTGGATGCCCATACCGTCGTTATACATCTGAGCGATCCAGTGGCGTCGTTTCTGGTGGACATCGCAGGAAATGTACCAATGTTACCGGAGCATATCTGGAAGGATGTGTCAGACCCACTCACATTCAAAGATGATGACGCAGTTATAGGCACAGGTCCGATGAAACTTGTGGACTATGACTCGGCTACCGGGGTATATCAGTACGAGGCTAATCACGACTATTACGATGGAAAACTCCTCGTAGATAAGTTTATATCGAGGGAAGTTTCCGATACGGCATCTGCGTTACAAACCGGTGATGTGGATGAGGTATCCTTCTGGGGATCCGAGATAACAGCGGTTCAGACATTCGAGAGTGACCCGGACTTCGAGATAAAAGCCGGTCCGAGTTTCTGGGTGCTCCAGACAATCTTCAACTGTGAGAAGTATCCGAATAACGACCGGGAGTTCAGACAGGCGATTGCTTATGGAATCGATAGGGATAAGATCGTTTCGCAGGTCCTGCATGACGGCGGTGAGCCTGCCAATACCGGTATAATGCACCCTGACTCGATCTGGTACAACCCTGATTGCACGGCTTACGAGTATGACACGGATACGGCTGACGAGATACTCGATTCGCTTGGTTTTGTGGACACAGACGGCAACGGGATACGAAACTATCCGGATGGCGCAGAACGGAGCGGAGACATCACATTCGATCTCTATACGACCGGCAAATATAACAGGGAGGCAGAACTGATACAGGCTGATCTTGCTACAATCGGTATCAAGATCAATGTGAAGACATCTGACTGGGGCACGATAGATGGTTATCTCAGGAGTGCTAACTTTGACATGGTGATCAGCGGTCATGGAGGAATAGCGAACCCACAGATCATGCGCATACCTGACTGGCCTGCGAGCACGTATCAGAATTCCGAGTATGATTCCACCTACGCAGCACAGGAGGTGGAGATGGATCTCGATACGCGAAAAGAACTTGTCAATCAGCTCCAGGAGATGGTTGCAGACGATCTTCCTGTCTATACGCTCTACCACCCGTATATGTGGTGCGTCTACGATCCGAAAGTGCTTGACACATGGTTCTATACAAGAGACGGGGTGAGCATAGGAATCCCACTCGAACTTAACAAACTTGTATTCCTTGCACGGTACGGAGATGCAAACGAGAACGGGAAGATCAATATGCAGGATGTGACCAAGATCGAGCGGATGATTCTGGAACTCGATGATGAGACTGATATGGCAGATGCGAACCAGAATGGCAAGATCAATATGCAGGATGTGACCCATGTAGAACTGACCATCCTCGGAAGAGCGCCGATCCGCACCAGATGAGCACAAGTATAGTTGCTGCGTAATGCAGCAACACCTATTTTTCACACCAATGCATCAGATAAATAAACTCGTCTATTATTTCGCCATATTACTTATAATATTATCCATAAATTTTTTCCTGCCAAGGGTGATGCCAGGAGACCCGCTTTCATATCTGTCAGATCCGGGCGCAGATATGCCAGCCAGGATGACAGAGGAGAAGAGAGAGCTCTTGCTCGAATATTATGGGCTTGATAAACCGATTTCAGAACAATACATCAGTTATATGGTCGGAATAATCCATGGAGATCTCGGATGGTCGATATACTACGGGGCTCCGGTTCTGGAGGTGATACTCGGCAGATTGAAATGGACGCTCCTCCTCGTTGGGACGTCAACAGCAATCCATGTACCCCTGGGCATCCTCCTTGGCGCAACGTCCGCATGGGCGCGTGGCAAAAAGAAGGACACGGGACTTCTCATATCCATTCTCTCGATCAGTTCCTTCCCGTCCTTCTTTCTCGGGATACTGCTGGTGATATTCTTCGGAATAAAGCTGGACCTCTTCCCGATAAATGGTGCACAGACCGCATTTGCCACGTATTCGAGTCCGTTCGGGAAGATCTTTGATATCCTGCACCATCTGGTTCTTCCAGCCACAACCCTTGTCATCTCCCATATAGGCGGAACATACCTCCTGATGAGAAACTCGATGCTCGGTGTGCTTGGAGAGGATTACATCATGACCGCACGGGCAAAGGGCTTGAGCGAGCAGTATATCCTGCACAGACACGCGCTTATGAATGCGCTGCTCCCGATCGTCACGATGACCGCAATGACAGTGGGGTTCCTGATTATGGGAACGATATTTGTCGAGACGGTATTCGCATACCCTGGAATCGGAAACTTACTGTACAACGCGGTTTTATACCGGGATTATCCGCTCCTGCAAGGGATATTTCTATTTATGACCATCGCTATCGTCGGTGCAAACTTCATCGCGGATACGATATATGTACGACTGGATCCAAGGGTGAAAAACGAATGATCGAAGGAAGGAAGATACTCGGATCGGTCGGACTTGGGATACTGGCGGTCTTTGTGATCGTCGCAGTTCTTGCGCCGTATATTGCACCATACAACCCGCACCAGATGTCCAGACCGATGGAGCATCCGAGTTCGAGGCATCTCCTCGGGACAAACGACATCGGAAACGATATCCTGAGTGAGATCATCTACGGGACGAGAGTCTCTCTCTTCATCGCATTCGTAGTCTCAGCGATATCGATGCTCGTTGGGACGTCACTGGGTCTTATTGCCGGATATTTCGATAAACTCGGATTTGTGATCATGCGGGTTGTGGATATATTCCTGACGATTCCGAGACTTCCATTGATCATCGTCATCGCAGCATCCATGCGTCCAAGCATCTGGAACTTGATAGCCATATTCCTGATATTCGGATGGACGATGACAGCAAGAATCATCAGATCAGAGGTGCTGACGCTCAGGAGCCGGTATTACATCGATGCAACGAAGATGATCGGAGGCAGCGATTGTTATATCCTGTGGCGGCATATTCTTCCGAATGTGATCCCGCTGGTCGTTGTCCAGTTCATCATGGAGGCGATCCATGTGATCTTCACAGAAGCAGGACTCAGTTTTCTGGGACTTGGGGACCCGGTAGCGAGGAGCTGGGGCATGGTACTCCATTACGCATTCGAGTGCCCGATCATCTATGTCTCGGATGTCTGGATGTGGTGGATGCTTCCGCCCGGACTCTGTATCGTTCTTACGGTACTTGGACTAACGTTCGTCGGATACGCTCTTGAGGAGACGCTGGATCCAAAACTGAAGAGTCCTGCATACGGGAGGGGATTATGACCCTGCTGGAAATCTCTGACTTGAAGACCCACTTCCCGACACAGAGCGGCATCGTAAGAGCAGTGGACACGATCGATCTCTCGATACGTGAGCGTGAGACCTTTGGCTTGATCGGCGAAACCGGCTGCGGTAAGACGGTACTTGGTCTCACACTCATGCGCCTGCTGCATCCAACCACAACGGTGGAGGGAACGATCAGATACAGGGGAAAGAATCTTCTTACGATCAGTGAGGCAGAGATGAGACTGATCAGAGGAGAAGAGATCGCAATGATCCTTCAGAACCCGACAACATCCTTAAATCCGGTCATGCGTGTGGGAGAGCAGATCGCAGAGGCGATCCGGCTCCATCAGGGACTCCGCAGGAGAGCGGCAAAAGAGAAGGCGGTCGAGATGCTTGATTCTGTCAGAATCCCGGCAGCATCCAGACGGGCAAACGAATACCCGCACGAGTTCAGCGGTGGGATGAAGCAGCGTGCGATGATTGCGATGGGGCTTGCATGTGATCCGGCACTCATCATAGCAGACGAACCCACAAAAGGGCTCGATGTCACGATAAAGGCACAGATCACAGAACTCATAAAAGAGACGGCAAAAGAGAAGGCGATGCTCCTCATAACCCATGATCTTGGCGTTGCAAGAGCGCTCTGTGATCGGATTGCGCTTATGTACGCCGGAGAACTGGTGGAATATGCGGCCACAGAGGAGATATTTGAAAACCCGCTGCACCCGTACACCAGAGGCTTCTTAGGCTCGCTTCCAGGAAATGGGCTTGTGCCGATACCTGGCATGAGCCCCTCGCTGATCGATCTTCCGGATGGGTGCAGATTTCATCCGAGATGCAGCCACGCAAAGGCGGTATGCCGAAAGAAGCATCCGGAGTTAATCGAGGTCGAAGCTGGACATTTTGTGAGGTGCTTTGATGCTTGAGGTTCTTGGATTGACCAAATATTTTTCATCCGGGTTGATCCGGAAACGGTATCAGAGAGCGGTTGACAACGTATCATTCAGAATCGAGAAGGGCGAGACGCTCGGACTTGTCGGAGAGAGCGGATGTGGCAAGACTACGATAGGCAGATTGATCCTGCGATTGATAAAACCAACCTCCGGAAAGGTGTTGTTTGATGGTATCGACCTCTTTGCGCTGAATAGAAGAGAACTGCTTGCGATCAGACCGAGAATACAGATGATCTTTCAGGATCCTGATTCCTCGCTCAACCCGAGGATGAGGATCGGAACAAGCATCGCAGAACCTCTGAAACTGCACGGCGCAATCCCAAAGGCAGAGAGAGAGCAGAGGGTCAGAGAACTGGTAGAGACCGTGGGGCTCAATCCGGAGCATGTCGATCGGTATCCATATCAGATGAGCGGCGGTCAGAATCAGCGTGTTGTGCTTGCAAGGATTCTCGCGATGAATCCGGATCTCATCATCGCTGATGAGCCCACCTCGTCGCTGGATGTCTCGGTTCAGGCGCAGATACTGAATCTGATGCAGGATATGCAGAGGAAGTTCAACCAAACCTATCTCTTCATCTCCCATGACCTTGATGTTGTGCGGATCATGGCTGATCGCATCGCAGTGATGTATCTCGGACGACTCGTTGAGATCGGAGCGACCCGCGATCTGTACGATCACGCAAAGCACCCGTATACGCAGGCACTGATGTCTGCTGCCGGAATGGATGGTGGGACAGAGCGGATCATTCTTGACAGCGAGATTTCAAGTCCGGCCGATATATCAGCGGGGTGCAGGTTTCATACGCGATGTCCGTACATGAACGAGCGATGTGCGATCGAGGAGCCCGAACTTGTTGAGGTTGGGCGAGACCATTATGTGGCATGTCATCGTGTTTGATGTTACAGAGCAAAATATAAACATGAAGATCAAGACAAAGAAGAGATTATTGATCATACCACTTGTGATGGTGATCATATCTACCACCACTGTGGTAGCACAGGGAGAAGGGGACGTCGATGTCAAGGTCAATGCGTCTGACTTTGTATCTGACAGATTCGAGGTCACGGTCGAGATCCGCAATGTAACCGATCTGACATCCGGACAGTTCGATCTCTCTTTTAATCCGGACGTTATACGACTCGATGATGTCAAACCAGGGAGCATAGATGGCACAGAGGTACCGATAGAGATGTGGCATCCGGTGGGCGATGGCAGAGTCCGTATACTCTTCGGATTACCTGATGCTGGTCTGGTGAGTGGGTCAGGAGATCTGACAACGATCAACTTTGAGGTGGTTGGAAATGATGGCGATACCAGCGATCTTGAGATATCCGATGCAGAACTGTTCAGTTATGTATCTGATGACAACCCACTGTTGGGAAGTAACACCGAACTTGAGGAGATAAATGCAGATTGGTCAGGTGATGTGGTGACTGTCGGTGATGTGGGCTCTGTCAAGACCAAAAGACCAGCCGAAACACCGGTACAGACCTCCACCCTCACATCGAGACCGCACCCAACATCTCACTCAACATCTTTCACTCCTGCTACTGAACCGGCTGCCACATCAACGCCTGCAACAGAGTACGTAGCAGATGCAGCAGTGCCGGTCGGAACATCCGAAAAGGATGAACCGGATCCATGGAAAATGATATCCGCAAATGATTTTATTCAGATCTACTCGTTTATCGGGTTGCTGGCTTTCATATATGCCCTGACATTGCTCAAATAATCATGCAACAGCAGTAACAGCGAGCAGTGACAGCGTACACTTACCACGATTATTGTCAAGACGCAGTCAGCCATATTACATATCTATGTTAGAGGATGCGTTTAAAGTTAATCATTTCACAACCTACCATACGAAACGTTTATTAATGATGTGTTTCCGTACCATAACTCTGATGATGTCTAAAATAATATCAACAATCATCTTACTTTCAATAGTATCGATAATACCTGCAACTCCGATATCAGCATCCCAGACAAAAGTCAGCGTCAATGCTCCCGAAAGGGTGGATGGTGATTTCAGTGTCGTAATAGAGATAGAAAATGCAGTCGATCTAGATTCAGGGCAGTTTGATCTGACGTTTGATTCGGATGCTGTGAATGTTACAGGGGTCGATGACGGGTTCATCGATGATACCGTGATACCCATAGACAACTGGGCGGTCGGCGAAGACCGAATCAAGGTACTCTTCAATCTCCCAGGCATCGACGGCGTATCCGGATCCGGGTCGCTTGCAACGATTCACTTTGAGACGATAGTGCCCGGGGATTGCACAATGAAGCTATCCGACGGATTGCTCGTCGATACCATGGCAGAGGCGATACCTGCAAGCTGGG
>PIXW01000039.1 GCA_003601535.1 ANME-2 cluster archaeon | reverse complement strand
CTCTTTGATCTCGCTCTTATACTTTTTAAAATCCTTTTTAAGTCGTTTCTCATACGTCTTCAATCTGCTCTTCTGCATCTCTTTCGAGCGGACCAATACCCACTTTTGCCTGATACCACCATACTCAGCAAGGTGCTCATAAAAAGAATATCTCGTATCGGAACCCTCTTCCATCATCAATTCCTTGTTGAGAAGTTCTTTTGCCATTTTTAGTGTTGCAGGAACACGAGAGATCCAGAGCATTTCATTTCCCATCGCTTTGACGTTATCTTCTGTGTACAGGGCGCTGTCGGCGATATAATAGATATCTTCCGGGAAATGGAAATTTTCTTTGAACCGCTGCATCGATTCAAGAATGGTCTCCTTATCCGAAGCATTTCCGGAATAGGATTTTGAAAAAAGAGGAAAGCCATGCTGATTTGTGATCATACTGAGAACAAAGCGTTTTAAATCGGTTCTGCCGTCCTTTGGATGACCATACGTGATTTCAATAGCTGGACTGTCATCGATATTCTCGTATCCTCCAAAAAGACTGAAGTTCGTGGTATCGCCATGAACGAGTTGCGTTCCGAATTGCAGCTTTTCCATCGCTTTCAGGACGATTTTCATGAATAATTCGGTGGGATCGGAATCATATATTCTGTCAAGTGTCCTGCCAAAGATATCATCATTTAAGTCGGCTGTTTTTACACCTTCTCCGAGTAATCTTTCAGTTGGTAAGGTCTCAAAGTATCTGGAAAACATGTACAGCCTGCTATCTGTAAAACCGAGAGCATTGAGTACCATTGCTTTTACTACAATGGAATGAGGCAAGTTATGAGGACCTTTTTTGGGCATTACATCATCGATAACATCGCCTATCTCGAGAAAATCGTAAAAACCTGCTACGATTCCATGGTGATCAAGTGATTTGGTCGTTATATTCATTGGCATTCATCCCCTCAGATGAGTATGCCAATGTTATGTGTTAATCTGGCTAAAAATGTTTGGATTTGTGGAATGTCTGCGGAATGTAGGTTTTCACCATATCCCTTTCACAAATACTCCTGAAGCCTCCCGCTCATCCAGCAGCACCCGGCCGGTCGCAAGAAGGGATTCTGCATGTCCACAGTCGTACCAGCTGGAGACTGTGAAGGTCTTGAATCTTTGCCCTCTCGCCCAACTTCCTTGAAGATTTCAGATCTCCGGTTAAAACAACATACTCATCCTGAGACGGTGAAATCACCCCATCACAACCTCTCCCGGATACGTGCTCCTTCCAGCATCCATCATCACACCGACATTGATGCTCGTATTGATTCCTGTATGCACGTAATCCCCCATGATCACACCGAGTTTTCTCCTACCTGTGTCAGCAGATTTCCCTTTCATGGTCACACGGATGTTTCTGCCGTCATGCCGCAGGTTTGCGATCTTCGTTCCGGCACCGAGATTGCACCCTGATCCGAGGATACTATCTCCGGCATAACTGAGGTGTCCGATATGTGCACCATCCATCACGATGCTGTTCTTGATCTCGACAGCATTTCCGATGCGCACACCATCTCCGATGGATGTATTCGGTCTGATAAAGCAGTTAGGACCGATATCACAGTTCTCGCCGATGACCGCAGGTCCGATAATGTAAGAGCCGTTTCTGATGATGGTACCATTACCAACCCTGATCTTATCTTTTAATGTGGCGTAAGGTTCGATTTCACCGAGAATCTCTGTCTCAATATCTGACAGCAAATACTCATTGGCATCCAGCAGGTTCCACGGTCTTCCGATGTCGATCCATGTATCCAGCATTGAATAACCGATATCGCTGCCATCAACCATTGCATTTATGGAGTCTGTGATCTCGTATTCTCCGCGTGTCGATTTTTCTGTCTCTCTTATGGCGTCAAAGATGATATCAGAAAACAGATAGATTCCTGCATTCACCAGATTCCCAATGGCATGCTCAGGTTTCTCGGCAATCTCAACGATTCTCCTGCCTCTGGTTTTTACCACGCCATATCCTTCTGGATTATCGATCTCCTTCACTGCCAGAACAATATCCTCTTCTCGTTTCACTAAAGAACGAAGATCAGATGATTCAATGATCGCATCACCGTTCAGAACAAGAAATCGATCTCCTATCAGA
Organism: ANME-2 cluster archaeon; assembly: GCA_003601535.1. GTDB lineage: Archaea > Halobacteriota > Methanosarcinia > Methanosarcinales > Methanogasteraceae > Methanogaster_B. The sequence goes on along the minus strand of PIXW01000039.1, from coordinate 1,766 downwards.
TCGCGAACCATGGATATTGCATGAGCAGTGCCGAGTTGCACTTTTTGATCCACATAATCGATATGAACACCAAGCGATCCACCATCTCCAAAATACTCCCTGATCATATCGCCCATGTATCCAACCACGCAGACAAAATCATCGATGCCAGCATCCTTCGCAGATATGATGATATGCTCGAGTACCGGTCTGTTTACAACTGGCAGCATCACCTTCGGGCGAGTTGATGTCAGCGGGCGCATTCTGGTCCCTTCACCTGCTGCGAGAATCACTGCTTTCATTGATCACTCCTTTTATGATATCGTCTATCTTCAGATATAATTTCTCAACATCATCTGCTTGCTTTCCTTCAACAGTGATTCTGATTATAGGTTCGGTTCCGGAAGGGCGGACGAGTGCCCACGCATCATCGAATGTGAGCCTGATCCCATCGATTGTACTGATATCAGAAAAATCAAGCACGCGCAGTTCTTTCTCGATTCTTTTCATATCTCCAGGATAAGGAATCGATCCACGCTTTATCCTGTATTCAGGCAGCGATGCGAGTAAATCGCTGAATCTCTCTTTTTCTCTACTCAATATCTCAACAAGCCTGGCAGCAGCATATATACCGTCCGGACAGTAGGATATTCTTGGAAATATCCATGTTCCACTTGTCTCACCACCAAACTCAGCTCCTGACTTCTTCATCTCCTCTGCGACAAACACGTCCCCAACCCGTGTTCTGGTTATCTCAATATCAGGAAGTACCGCATCAATGAGCATGGATGTATCCACCGGCATGATCATCTTCTTTCGTGCTTCATATCTTCCAAAGAATGCAAGCAGTTTATCATTGCTGACAACCCCACCACGATCATCGACAGCGACCATCCGATCCGCATCGCCATCATGCGCAATTCCGAGATCTGCGTTTACGCCAAGAACGACCGACTGCAGAGCAGCAAGATTTTCTTTCTTTGGTTCAGGATTGTGCCCAGGAAAAAACCCATCTGGCTGGCTATTCAGCGTCACCACATCACAACCCATTGCTCTTAACAGATACGGTGTTGTGAGCGATGCTGCACCGCACCCGGAGTCCACCACCACCCGCATCCTCTTCTTGATCTCGACACCTGAAAGAATCATCGATATGTGGTTTGAAACAGCGTTTGCATCAGTTCTGACAGGATGCATACGATTCCATGATGCAAGTCTGATATCATCATCTTCGATCAATTGTTCGATTGTCTTCTGCTGTGCTGAATCGAATGCCATCCCATCCGGGTTGAACAGTTTGACTCCGATGTATTCAGGTGGATTGTGAGATGCCGTAATCATAATGCCGCAGTCATGATCTTTCGCGGCATAAGCAAGCGTCGGCGTTGCAACCATCCCAACCCGCGTGACCTTGCACCCCATCGATAGCAAACCGGAGATTACTGCATATTCGATCATCTCTGCCGATGTTCTTGTGTCATGCCCAATGACGACACTGCCCATCTCCGTGCCGACCGCACGCCCAATGCGCAGTGCTGACTCTGATGTGATCTCCTGATTCACAATTCCACGTATCCCGCTCGATCCGAATTTCATGGTATCACTCCACTGTAACGCTCTTTGCAAGATTTCTTGGCTTATCGATCTCGCATCCCCTGTGATATGCAATATAGTATGCGAATAACTGAAGTACGACCGATGAGAGCACAGGTGCGATCCATTGATTGGCATCAGGTATCCGGATCACATAATCCACGTATTTCTCGATCTCGGTGTCGCTCTCGTTT
>PIXW01000038.1 GCA_003601535.1 ANME-2 cluster archaeon | reverse complement strand
GGCGAACCAGAATTTGTGCGGCGATGTTTTCCATATACATAAAATTTTGTGTATATGTGGTATAGAATACGAACATCACACATAAACAGGTTGTAAAACCTGTAGCTTTGCGCAATAAATGCGCATAACAAACAAAGGAGAATAATATGAACGCGAAAAAAATGGTAGTACCCATCGCAATATTAGTGATGATGGTTGCAGCCATCTTCGTAATGCAGGCAGCGGCGTTTACAGCGCCCAATGCCAACAATGACAGAGTAGAGTTCGCATACAGTGAAGGCAACTGCAACGGACTCTACGTGAACATGAGAAATTGCACCGATCCGGGTGGCATCAATGACACGCCAACACTCAGAATCTACGGTGAGGACAATGTGAGTGCGGCATTCCCGTACACCGATCCTGAGGGACCATTCGACCCAATGAACCCTGAGGCACCTGGGAAGGACTTTGTGGTCTTCAACCCGGCGTACATCGGTGAATATGACTACGGTGGAGTGATCACTGTCAGCGGTGACAATGGCAGGGAGAAGACCTTTGTCAGGCAGTGGTATGTACCTCGATATCCAGAGCCGAGAGGCGATGTCTGGACACACCAGGATACGAAGTACTCAGCAGACATTGTGACTGAGTACAGCTACATGCTGCTTAACGCACAGAATAAGCCAGCACCAGGAACCGCACAGCAATCTGGAACCAGTACATACTGGACGAACTTCTGGCTGCCAATTGGAAGTGATGGATCGCAGATCGGTCTTGACTCATTCCAGATCGAACCAGGCACTGGCACCGACAGGATGGTGCAGCTCAAAGGAGTCGGTGACTACAATGGTGATGGGAAGAAGGATATCAACATCACGACAAGAGATACGCTCCTTATCAGCCACTTTGGCTGGTTCCAGTTCCTTGACCACGCGATAAACGTGACAGACCTCGCATACGACAGCTCTGGACATATCATAGATGCAGTCGTTGATCTCTACTACATCGGAAACGATAACATCAATGAAGTCACTACAGATGATCTGATTGTGAGCGGCTTACATCTTGATATTGGTGGAAAACAGGTCGTTGCAGGCAGGCACACCTATGCAATGGGTGCAGATCCAAGCTTCACACTCCCATGGTATCTTGAGGTTGAGTCCATAGGTCTACAGGGTGTCTACCTCAATGTTGGGCGACTCCTGCACACGAGGGAGACGTTCTTCGTCGATGGAGCAGAATATGACATCGCCATGATCTATGGTCCGAACACTGATGACCTTAAGTACATAACGATCAGGAACCCGGTTCCGAAGTATTATTCTGTTGAGCTGGATGACCTCAGTATAGTGAAGACACCTGTTCAGGAATGTGATGAAGATCCGGATAACATCGACGATGTAATTCCGATGCTCCCGCCATTCAACATGAATCACAAGATCGTGGACGACATCGGAATCCCGCACTATAAGCACGGACTTGGCGACACGATCCGTGATGAGCCGGATGGAATCAAGTCATGCGCTGACAAGGTTGAGAAGAGGATCGTTACGAATCAGCCACCATTCGTGAGCTACTTCGTCGATGAGGACGTTGAGACAAGGTTCAAGACGAATCTCCTGGAGATACTCGACGAGAGCGATCCAGAGGGATGGAATATGCTCTGCACATGGACGCTTCCATGGAGATACACAGCGATGGTCTACCCGGATGTGGGTGACATGACCTGCGGCTCAACCCCGGTACCAGACGCAGACTTCCTCGTGACGACGAGCGGACCTGCGAATTACACTTCGCCACAGCCAGAGTGCATAGGCGACCTCAACGACGATGGCATCCGGAACTTCGATGATGTCCTTGTGATAGTCGCAAACTGGGGTCCATGCTCAGGTTGTTCGGAAGACCTCAACAGTGACGGCTATGTCAACTTCGCTGATGCACTTGTGATAGTCGCAAACTGGGGACCGTGTCCATAGACTTCCATAGATATATAATTGCGAGGTGAACTAAAATGGCTATAGATGCACAGAGAGGGATGATACCATCCCTCTTCTCTTTAATTTTGGTACTGGCACTCTTCTGCGCTGGAATCGGAATTGCGGCGGCAGCAAACCCAATCATCTCGATCACACCATCACCCAAGACGGTATGCGTTGGTGATGATTTCGATGTCTACATAGAGGTCAATCCAAATGGAAACACACTCCAGATGGCTCAGGTCGATCTGACATTCAATTCATCACTGGTCAGCCTGACACATAGTGATGGCGGGATGTTTGACACGTTCATTGCAGGTACCGAGAGCGGAAACACGGTAACAGACATAACAGGTCTTGATGCGGGTGTTTCAACGACAGGCAACCTTGCAGTGCTGCACATGCATGCAAACAGTGCCGGAACGTTCACGCTCGATCTATCTGGTGCGACTGCCGGAACGGCAACCGAGACACTGACACCAACTGTCAACGATGGTACGGTGACGATCGAGGTATGTAACATGGACGACCCACCACAACCCCGCATCACATCCCCCGCGAATGGTGACGCAGTCAGCGGCACAGTACCAGTCACAGCGGTGGATGACAGCGGTGAAGACGACATCGCCTACGCACTGTTTGAGTACTACAACGATACGAACTGCAACTGCGCAGCAGACGATGGAAACGCATGGGTCGAGATAGGAAACGACACCGATGGTACCGATGGATGGAGTGCCGAATGGAACACAACACTGATTCCGGACTGCTGCCACCTGATCAGGGTGACGATGGTCGATGGAATCGGTCAAAACGGAACCGACGAGATCAACGTGGTGGTATCGAACCATGCCCCGGTGCCAAATATAACAGCTCCAGGCGATGGAGATGTCCTGAATAGAAGCGTGGTCATAAGCGTGACCGATGAGAGCTCCGGATTCGGAGCGGGCATCGCCTACACACGGTTTGAGTACTACAATGATACGAACTGCAACTGCGCAGCAGACGATGGAAACACCTGGGTCGAGATAGGAAACGACACCGATGGCACCGATGGATGGAGTGCCGAATGGGATACACTCATAGACGGTGTGGCAGAAGTGCCAAACGGCTGCTATATGCTCAGGGCAACGATGGTTGACATGCACGGCAGAACCGGAACGGATGAGATCAACGTGGAACTGTCGAACCCGGACTTCTGCCTCGACCTCAAGGCAGGCTGGAACCTTGTCTCGATTCCAAAGCGCATCAATGGCTCGGATGCAGCGGTCGATGTCTTCAGTTTGACAGCTGGCGAGAGCTGCATGCATTACGATGGATGTGCAGATGGATGGCTGAGCAACGGTGCTGTACATGTTGTGCCATGCCAGGGCTACTGGGTCTACAAGATCGCGGATGAAACGGTCTGCATGTACTTTGACCCGGGAACAGGTAGTGTCAATCCGCCAACAGAGAATCTCTGCACGGGCTGGAACATGATCGGCCACATCGACACGAATCTCATGCCGGTTGATGACGGAACCAATGCAGACTTCGGTTCGATCACAACGCTCGAGGGCAAGTTTGCACAGATATGGCAGTGGACACCGGATGATGGCTGGGAATGCTATCCGCTTGGTGGATTTGCTTTCATGACCCCGGGACAGGGCTACTGGATCCTGATGACGGACAATGCTACGATGTACGGAACACTGTAGTTGAATGAAACAAAGAAAGGATTAATTATCCTTTCTTTACCTTTGTTTTATCAGGTGGTGATATCTTATGAAAAAAAGCAAGAACACTAAGACGCTCTGGACATTGATCCTTCTTTCGATCCTTCTGGCACTATCAGGGATGATGATGGTGGTGTCGGCAGACGGTCCATCACTCAGTCCGAATCAGTTCTACGGGACTGTGACGATCAACGGCGATCCGGCACCTGCTGGAACCATTATCTCATCATACATCGATGGTGAACTCAGAGGAAGCCTTGAGATTGGAACCGCAGGTAACTATGGTTACGATCTGAACTATCTGAGCGTCAATGGCAGCGAATCCGACGAGGGCAGGACGATAGTCTTCAAGATAAACGGGGAGGTTGCAAACGAGAATGCGGTATGGCGTGAGTATGAGCCTCCGCAGAAACGCGATCTTTCGGTAGGAGGAGAGCCACCTGTTGGAACAACGCCTGCAGGTACGCAGGAGACGTCACCGAACGACATATCATCAGATGGTGGTGCGACGGGCGGCACCGGTGAAATATCGAGACCGGGACCACTGCCGACTGTGACACCGAACGGAGCAACATCAGCACCTGATGAGGGTACAACACCCACTTCTGATGAAGCGCATACACCGGCATCAACCTCGACGGATGATGAATCCGGCTCAGGAGGATCTCTTCCGGGATTCGAAGCAATGTTTGCAATCACAGGAATGCTTGCGATTGCGTATCTGGTAAGACGGAGAAGATAATTACATGGATGATCAGGAGGTAAATATTCATGAAACAAAGTAAGAAAATACGGGCAATCAAGGCGTTGAGCCTTCTTTCGATCCTTTTAGCACTATTTGGAATGGCAGCGGTGGTATCCGCAGAGGACCCGTTTCCATCCATGCCAAACCAGTTCTATGGAACTGTGACGATTAATGGCGATCCGGCACCTGCCGGAACCATTATCTCAGCATACATCGATGGCGAACTCAGAGGAAGCCTTGAGATTGGAACCGCAGGTAACTATGGTTACGATCTGAACTATCTAAGCGTTGCTGGTGGTAATGACAGCGATAATATAACCTTCAGGGTATGCGGAGTTCTGGCAAACGAGACTATCACATGGTGTGGAGGTTGCGGTCCGCGAAGACTCAATCTCTCAGCGGAAGACGCCGAAGCTCCGATGGTCACGAATCCGGACGCTAACCCACCATCGATAGTGGCAGATGGGGCTCAGTTATCGCAGCTGAATGTGACGGTCAAGGATAACTGCGCTGTCGGCATCATCGTCACTGTGAACCTGTCCGCAATCGGCGGATCTGATGCGCAGGTGATGGAATGCATCGGTGGCGATGTGTACTCCACAACCACGAATGCATCTGTGGGCACAGCGAACGGTACATACTATCTGCAGGTCAATGCGAGCGATATCGCGGGCAACTACAATGACAGCGTTGACATTGTGCTGGAAATTGTGCCGGAGGTGCCGTTTTTATGTGGCGATGCAAACGGTGACGGAAAGGTGGACATGGATGAACTGTTTGATGCGGTCGATGCATACATTGCAGAACCCACGGATATGGATACACTGTTCTGTGTTATCGATGCATACATAG
>PIXW01000037.1 GCA_003601535.1 ANME-2 cluster archaeon | reverse complement strand
GATGCGGGGGGTGGGATTCGAACCCACGAACTCCTGCGAGAATAGGCCCTGAACCTATCGCCTTTGACCTGGCTGGGCAACCCCCGCATTGTTAGTCTGCATCAACGATGCTCAGGTATTGATCCAGTGTCTCTGCTCTCTTCTTGATATCATCAGCAGACCTTATAATCAGTTCGGTAATCGGCATTGAGCCATCACTTTCAGCGGTACATATAAATGAATCAGGATACGTTTCGACCCTGATTCCGTTGAGTACACAGACACGTTCGCATAGTCTACACAACGAACATGCGCGTTCATCAACTACGTCTATGCCATCATCTGTTATCACGAGTACGCCGCGCGGGCATTTATCCACACATATACCGCAGCCATCACATTCCTCTAATAACACGATATGCGGCACGTTCTTGTACCCGCAGGCAATCCCTGCCTGCCATTTCGCATGGTCATGTCCAGTGCCCAGCCGCGCGACCGCCTCGATCGATATCCTCTGCCCTTCTGCCAGTTTGATGACCGGTACCACGTCTGCTGGCATAACCGCTGGATCAGCAGATACCAGTTCTGTGGAATATACAACCTTCGGACCTTCTGCAGAGAGTGTGAGTGAAACCTGGCACTGCGAACAACCTTCTCCGCCACACTCGCATTCAGAAGGGAGCACATAAGAATCAAGATCTGTTATGAGTGGAATCAGTCCAAAACGAAGTGCAAGCTGTTCGTCGAAGAGCACCGATGTGTTATCATAGATGTTCACATAATCGATCGCAAGCGTGGGAACCTCTGCAAGCATACTGCGCCTGATGCTGTTTACAAACGCATGAGTTGCACCGGAGAGTACGAATCTTGCCTTATGATCACCCAGTTCAATGATCTCTACATTCATTTGAGATATCCCTGTGCCGTAAGATATGCATTCAGATGCGCCACGCTCTTGTACCCACCGCCCTTCGCTTTCCGGTACACCTTACAGTAGATGTTCGGAGGAAGCGTACCATCATTACGCAGTTCCTTGAGACGGCTGCGAAGCGCACGGATTTTGGTGATCCATTCCCTCTTTTTAGGAGTTCTTGCGCCTTTTCTGCCTTTGCGTGAGCCATGTCCTGACCGGTGTCCATATCTCAATTTTTCATCCCGCTGCCGCGCACGGGCGCGACTTATGCCTTTCTTTGCTTTTGCGCCGATCGCACCTGAGTCAATCAGACCTCTGATATCCTCTCGCGTCATTGCACTGGCAATACTCTCTGCTTCATCAGGAGAGAGCCATACCCTGTGCACGCCGGTGCCAAGAATGTTTGCAGCAATACGCCGTTGAGTTGATAGATCAGTCATTCACTCCACCTGTTCAGGCAATGGATTTAATATCCTTATTCCGCGATCATCTGCAATCTCCTCGATTGCCAGTCGTTTTCTCACGCCAACGGTGCGTGCAATCCGGGCAGCCTGATATGATGGGTCAATCGATTGCAGATCATCCGGATTTCGCACCAGCACCTCCTCAAAACCAGATGGGTGCAATCCCCTGACAGCGCGAGGGCTGCCATATCCAACCTGCACAACAGCGCCCTTCGCAGCAATTCTCCGTCTCATTTTGCCCTGCAACCCTCTGGGACGCCGCCAGTTCTCATCCAGTTTCTTTTTCTTATGGGAATCCGCCCGTTTGAATGTGGGTTTCTTATTTTTCTGCCGTTTTCTGATATTTAGTAACCGTTTGGTTGCTGCATCCATTATTATCACCTATGACATCATTTCCTTGCTGATTATATATATTCCATCCTGGAATACCCTTGGATCGCGGGATTTAATCGTTGTAGCCTGCTCGATGTTTGCTGCGGTCTGTCCAACCGACTCTTTGTTGATACCGGTAACGATCACCTCATCACCGTTTATCGCTACATCGACTCCATTCAGTATCTGTGCCACTCGCTCATTCTTCTCACCAAGAAAGTTGCCTATTATAAATCTGTCTCCTTTGATTCGTAGCTGGATCGGAAAATGAGAATACAGCATCTTCATTCTGTATCTGTACCCTCTGGTTACTCCATCGATCATGTTTCGGAGATGAGATGCAAACGTTCCGACCATAGCTTTCTGTTCCTTTCTTATGGCGGGAGTATCGACATCAACAGAGATCTCATCGTCGATGTGCTGGATGATGATGTGCGGATACCACAGTTCACGGGATATCTCTCCCTTCGGACCTGATATCGTAATCAACCGTTTATTTATCGAAACGGTCACATCATCCGGTACGGTAATCGTTTTTCTGAGTTCTTTTGCCATTTTTCACCTAATACACATAAGCTAGGAGTTGCCCTCCTACATTCTTCTCTCGTGCCTCGTAGTGTGATAATACACCGTTTGGTGTCGTTAATATCAAAGCACCGAAGTTTCTTGCCGGCAGGAATCGTTTCTCCCATTTCTCGAAGTCAGCCAGTCTGGTAGAGAATCTCGGCTTGATCACCTTACAGTCATTGATCTTTCCGCGCAGACACACCTTGAAGACGCCTGCTCTTCCATCATCGATGAACTCATATTCATCGATGTATCCCTGGCTCTGCATTACAGAGAGCACATTACCGATAAGTTTTGAAGCAGGGCGCACGACGCACTCTCTTTTTCCGACATTTTCTGCATTTCTGATGGTTGACAGCGCATCAGCAAGCGGATCAAGTAGTACCATTTAATCACCTCAACTATATTTTTCAAATCCCATGTCTTTTGCAATCTCTCTGAAACACTGGCGGCAGAGATATATGCGATACTTCCGAACCAGACCCTGTTTCCTGCCACATCGTTTGCAGACATTCTTTTTGGATTTTTCGCTCATTCTATCACCTCAATATGATATCGATCATGCATCCATGAGAGCGCATCCGCAGCGGTCAATCGATGTGTATGCGATATCTTATGCTGCTGAATACGGCGCCTGCTCACCCGGTATCCGGGTCGCTTAAGGTTTATACAGACGTCCATTCCAAAGATGCCGATATCCGGATCATAAGCCATATCCGGGAAATCAGTGTGCTCCTCTATCCCAAAGGACACATTGCCGGTCTCATCGAACTGAGATTTATACAACTTGTGATCAATGATCGAGAGCGCGGTATCAATAAACGTGTATGCCTTATCCTTCCGGAGTGTGACCTTACAGCCGATTGGTTCTCCTTTTTTGATCCCAAATGCCGGGATGCGGGACTTCGAGAGTGTCCTTACGCTCTTTTGAGCAGTAATCGTCTCGAGTATCTTCTCAGCATTTGCCAGACGCTGTCCGCTCTCGCCCACTCCAATGTGCACGGTCACCTTATCAATCTCAATCGCACGCATTGGCTCAGTCAATTACATCACCTTTGAAAGCAGGAATTTCTATTTCAGGCGTGTTTTTCCCAATCACGAAGACATAATCCTCGATTGTTTCAAAATCATGGTTGCTTTGGAGAGATACCGTGTTTGGCATCGAACCTCGTGTTTTTCGTATCTCCGTAATCATTCCGAGTTCTCCGGAATGTTTGCCGCCGATTACCAGTGCCATGTTTCCTGGTTTGTACACGAGATGCTTTGTAACCTTCCGATCAGGAATTGAAAGAAGTATCGAATCAAAGGTACGATAAGAATACTCATCCGAAACAATATTTGAACCATCATGAAGATTTAACTGGTTATTCCCTCCCTTCACAATTGTTTTATTATTGATTCTGCACAATTTAATCTCTGAATCGCTGATTTTTTGGAGACTGAGTCTCTGTTTCTCGTCCAGAAATACTCTGTATGACGAGTCAATCCTCGGTATGGTTATAACATCAAAGACCCCTACCGGGAATCTATAGTCCCGTCTGACTATGCCGTCTACCATAACATTTCCATCATGCAATATCTTCCTTGCTTCTCTGCTTGAATCCGCAAGTTTCAGCATATCCCGTATGATCAGGAGTAAAGGAATGCTCTCTGATCTGGAATGGGGACCTGGCGAAGATTTGACAACCCATTTATGTGTTTTTCGTGGTATGTTCCAGGTTTTTGGAATTGAAAGTCTTTTCTGATGTCTGCTCACTCAATCACCCTTGCTCAGCCTAAATTCTCTCATTTCGTCGTCCTCAAGATTTATTTTTGTTATCATCACGTTCGATGGATGTACCGGTCTTGAAACTTCTTCTCCGTTTGCCTTAAATAATGTTGCGCCATCGATCGCAAGTGTGGTCTTCTTCAGACTGACCCTCTCAACCTTGCCTTCGGTGCCTGCGTATTCACCGCGCATAATTTTAACAGTATCCCCGGCACGAACGCCGAATGTTCGCCGTCCGTATTTCTCCCGCAGCGGTTTGCTGAGCAGAGCCCTCATGAATTTCTGTCTTTTATGTAGAGGTGCCTGATACTGTGCTTTCCTCTGTTTTCTTGGTTGCTTCGATACCATGATCATTACACTTCGTTGTTATGATATATCTACCTTTCTTGAAGATCGGGTCTTTCGCTATTATATCTTTTGCAGGATGCTTGAGTTTGATCCGGCAATAACAGGAGATTAGCACAACCTTGATATAGTGCTGCAGCGATGTGAAACTTGTATGGTACATGTAAAATTTTTTATACTGTTGCTACTGACAGCGTTTTTTGCAGGATGTGTCACTCATGAAGAGCATCTGGGTGGACGAATGCAGATCGCTGTGAGCATCCTTCCCCAGAAGGAGTTCGTGGATAGCATCGGAAAGGATAAGGTCTCTGTCACGGTCATGATACCACCGGGAGCAAGCCCTGCCACCTACGAGCCGAGTCCTGGTCAATTAAAAGATATCAGCCGCGCAAAACTGTATGTAAGAATCGGGCACATCCCATTCGAGAAGACGTGGATGGAGAGAATCGCTTCAGCAAACAGGGACATGCTGGTCGTCGATTCATCAAAAGGTATCGATATTGTTGGAAATGATCCTCATATCTGGCTCTCGCCAGCACTGGTAAAGATACAGGTGAAACAGATAAGAGATGCACTGATCGAGGTCGATCCGGATAATAGGGAATATTATATCCGGAATACAGATGAATATATCAGAAAGCTGGATGATCTCGATTCAGACATCAGGAATAATCTTTCCGGAATAAAAAACAGGAAATTCATGGTTTTTCACCCGGCGTGGGGCTATTTTGCAAGAGATTATCAGCTGGAGCAGATACCAATCGAGATCGAAGGCAAGGAACCGAGCGCATCAGATCTTGCAGGGCTGGTGGATACCGCGAAGGCGAACAACATAACCGTCATATTTGCTGAGCCGCAGTTCAATTCCGAGAGCGCCAGGGTAATAGCAGGAGAGATCGGCGGCACGGTTGCGATCATCGATCCGCTTGCAGAGAACTATATAGCAAACATGTATCATGTTTCAGAGACGCTTGCCAGATACCTGCGATGACTTTTACCCGACACGAATATCAATACCTTTTTAGACTGGCAGCCCAATCATCTGCATAATGTCTCGTGTGAATCTGCTCCGGATGCACGGGTTATCGATCGACTGCGAGTATGATCGTGCGCTGAAACTGGATCTGGAGGGACCGCTATCCTACATCTGCAAACCGTTCGTCAGAGTGATGAACGACCGATTGAGCAGCGAAAAACCAGCCCGGGTTGATCGTGACCAGATCATCGCATCCACGTGGCTACCGCCAATTCCTGGAAAGGTGTTCAAACGGCTGATCAAAGCGGAGGTAAGCATCGCTCTTGGAAAGTATGTTCCGGAAACACTTTCTTTTGAGATCACGCGTAAGTGCGGGTGCGATTGCGAGCACTGCACGATGAGCGATGGAGAATATGAGCTTTCCGCAGGCGAGATCAAGAATGTAATCGATCAGGCACTGGATATGGGCACGTTCATCATCACGTTCACTGAGGGCGATCCCTTGCTGCGCAGCGAACTCTTCGAGCTGATCGAATACATCGATCGTGATCTGGCAATCGTTAACATCTTCACGCCAGGTCTTGAGATGACGCCGGATATTGCTGCAAGATTGAAGGAATGCGGGCTTCACAATCTTCTGATCAGCATATACAGCACAGATCCTTCGAAGCATGATGCGGTCAGGAGGGTCGATGGCGCTTATGAGAAAGCGGTTCATGCGATCAGATGCGGACTGGATGCTGGATTGCTCGTCACAATGGCAACGCATGTCTCGCATGACCGGATGCAGGAACTCCCAGCATTATACGATCTCGCTTCTGATCTTGGTGTGCACGAGTTCTCGGTGTGGGAATCGATGGATGGCAGCCTCACTGACCGTGATCGTGCTCAGATCCTTGAGATGTATCACCGGATTAATTCAAGCCCTGGTGGTCCGCGGATCTTTGCAAACACGTATTTCGAGGGTGAGATGCTCGGATGTCTCGCAGGGCAGCGGTGGATGCATATCTGCGTGGATGGCTCGGTAAAACCATCTCCTTATCTTCCTATGAGCTTCGGAAATGTTCTTGATACGCCGCTCGAGGATATATGGAAAAGAATTCGTGCAGACAAAAGATTTTCCGGAAAGAAGAGTGAGTGCAGTGGCTCTTGAAATCATGTGGCTCTGTACTTCAAGGTTGTTTGGTTTTTGTTGATCTGATGACACTTTTTAATTTCTCATGGTCGAGTCGAAAAATGCCCAGAAACTTAAGTTCAGCGCGATCCAGTGGAGAAAAAAACTCTCCAGTTTCCTGTATTGAAACATCGTTTGTTCATAGATGCAAACAGGTTGTAACAAAAGTTGGATAGACCAGATTCGGTTTTAAACGACCTTGCTTGCTCGACAAACTATTTATTAGTG
>PIXW01000001.1 GCA_003601535.1 ANME-2 cluster archaeon | reverse complement strand
TCCTAATATCTCACAAACTGACTGCCAGCACTTCTCAGGCGCTCTTCTTTGAGAATCACAGTCTTATCAGAGTCTTTGAATGTGCTGCCTATCACCTGGCAGTCCGTACCATGTTTTTCTGCGATCTGCATAGCGTAATCGACCTCGCCCTCAGGGAGAACAATACAAAAACCAATTCCCATATTATAAACCCGATACATCTCTTCCACGCTTACAGGTCCATGTTTCCGGATCAAGTCAAAAATAGGAGGTGTTTCAGGCAAATTATCGATCTCAAATCCGTAATTTTTGCTGACTCTCCTGAGATTTAAGAAACCATCGCCTGTTATATGGGCAAGCGATTTCAGGTTCAAACCGGAATCAAGCATCTCTCTGATCTCTTTTACATAGATCTTCGTTGGTTCAAGCAGTTCTTCGCCAAGCGACCTGCCAAGTTCATCGATATGATCGTTCACGCCAAACTTATCCAGAAGAACTCTTCTTGCAAGCGTCATTCCGTTGCTGTGAATTCCTGAACTCGCAAGACCAAGTATCCGGTCTCCTTCTCCGATTGTATCTCCTGTGATGATCTTATCCTTCGGAACAATGCCGACACCCATCCCGACCAGATCAAAACCCCGGTTCTCTCTTGCCCCCCTGATCATCTCCGGCATAATCGCGGTCTCTCCACCCGCGAGTGTCATCTCTGCGCGCCTGCATCCTTCTACCACGCCTTCTACGATGCTCTCAAGAAGAGATGGGTCAGGTTCCTGAACCGCTATGTAATCGACCATCGAGACTGGTAGAGCTCCAACACAGAGGATGTCGTTTGCGTTCATGGCAACACAGTCGATTCCGACCGTGTCGTATCGTTCCATCTCTTGCGCGATGAAGACCTTTGTCCCGACGCCATCGGTTTTTATCGCCAGTGCTCTGCCATCCCCTATATCTATAACTCCAGAGAAATGCCCTATTGGAATCACAGGTTTTCCGATGATGCCTCTGAAGTCAAAAGTTGCTCTGGCAAGTTCTACGATGCCCTTTAAAGCAATATCTACCTTTTCAGTGTTTGCACCAGCCTTCTGGTAGGTTATGTATTCCTCGTCCATCGTTGGCTGATGTGATGTAAGAAATTAAAAACATGTTGATGGTCCTGATCTTCTTTGGTCTCCGGTCGGTAGTGACAGTGGTGTGCACAACTTTGTGCACGATTATTAGGAGGTGATCCAGCCGCAGATTCCCCTACGGCTACCTTGTTACGACTTAACCCTCCTTGCGAAGCCCAGATTCGAATCCCCCATAAGGAAGACCCTCATCCAAACCTCACTCAGATGGTTTGACGGGCGGTGTGTGCAAGGAGCAGGGACGTATTCACCGCGCTGTGTTGAAACGCGATTACTACGGATTCCAGCTTCATGAGGGCGAGTTGCAGCCCTCAATCCGAACTTCGATCGGGTTTAGGAGATTACCTTCACTTTTCAGTGTCGATTCCCATTGTCCCGACCATTGTAGCCCGCGTGTAGCCCGGGAGTTCCGGAGCATACTGACCTACCGTAACCCGCTCCTTCCTCCGCTTTAGCAGCGGCGGTCCCCACAAAGTACCCATCACCCCGGAGGGTATGCTGGCAACTGTGGGCACGGGTCTCGCTCGTTGCCTGACTTAACAGGATGCTTCACAGTACGAACTGACGACGGCCATGCACTTCCTCTCAGCGAATCCGGTAAGGTCTTCAGCCTGACCTTCATGTTGCTGTCTCACCCGGTAAGATTTCCGGCGTTGAATCCAATTAAACCGCAGGCTCCACCCGTTGTAGTGCTCCCCCGCCAATTCCTTTAAGTTTCAGCCTTGCGGCCGTACTTCCCAGGTGGCTCGCTTCACGGCTTCCCTACGGCACCAGATACGGTCGCACCGTACCTGACACATAGCGAGCATCGTTTACGGCTGGGACTACCCGGGTATCTAATCCGGTTCGCGCCCCCAGCTTTCGTCCCTCACCGTCAGACCCGTTCTGGTAAGACGCCTTCGCCACAGATGGTCCCCCAGGGATTACAAGATTTCACTCCTACCCCTGAAGTACCTCTTACCTCTCCCGGTCTCAAGTTCGACAGTATCCCTTGGCAGTCTGATTGTTGAGCAACCAGATTTTCCAGAGGACTTACCAAACCGGCTACGGACCCTTTAGACCCAATAATAGTGGCTACCACTCGGGCCGCCGGTGTTACCGCGGCGGCTGGCACCGGTCTTACCCGGCCCTTGCTATCTTGTACGTTTTAGGCACAAGGACAGCCAGCATTAGATGCTGGCACTCGGAGTTCCCTTATCATGCTTTCGCACATTGTAAAGGTTTCGCGCCTGCTGCACCCCGTAGGGCCTGGATTCGTGTCTCAGAATCCATCTCCGGGCTCTTGCTCTCACAACCCGTACCCGTCGTCGGCTAGTAGGTACGTTACACCCACTACAACCTGATAGGTCGCAGATCCATCCTTGGGCGCCTGAGCTTTGGATCAAGGTGCATTCCAGCATCCCTGATCTATCTGGTATTATCCCCAGTTTCCCGGGGTTATGCCAGTCCCAAGGGTAGGTTATCCACGTGTTACTGAGCAGTCCGCCAAGGCTTCCGAAGAAGCCTTTAGACTCGCATGGCTTAATCGAACTCCGATAGCAGTAACCTCTGGCAGGATCAACCAGAATTAAGCACACTTTTGGAATTGATAGGATTTCACTACCGATCGGAATTAACCGAAATATCAGGACCAGTGTCAGACGAAACGATCTTTCGTCCCCATCAAAATATGCCGTGGTCAGAACCCGGCTCTTCATATCGTGGATTTCCACCATCAGAGCCGGCGCCTTTCGACCACGGAAACGGAGGTGATAGTATAACATAGAATGCTTCAGCATATAAACCTTTCTAGTGTCGCGAGCATGGGTCAGTTGTGGTCGTTTCTGCAGGAGTTCGTAATCTTGCAGGTCTACACGAACGCGATGATCAATCTTCGACCTTTGCCAGTTCGAGACGCTGCCCTTTTACTATCAGTCTATGCGATCGCCTTGCGACGCCTCTTATGAATGTCGAACTCATATTGAGGGCTCTGGATAATCCGGTCATCGAGCGATTGCCTTTTGCAACCTCCGCCTCGATTGCCTCGATTAGATCAGTAAGTTCTCCGTCACTCTTGAAAGTGATCATGATCAGGTCGCTTAAATCCTGAATCGAACACTGAAAATTTGCATGAATCTTTGAGTATGATATTGTATATTCCTTGTCTGGCGTTTTTCCTGGCTCTGGCATCCGCCACTGACTTTCAATGAGTCCGCTCTTTCGGAGGATATCAAGACTTGGCTTGATATCCGCGCCGATAATATCTACAAGTTCCTGCTCAGTCGCCCATCCATCAGATAATTTATCAAAGACTTGTTTATGTATGGTTGATCCAAAAGTTCGCAGCAGTGGCACCAGATCAGACGGATCGTTTACGAGTTTCGTTCGTTTTCCCATCTGCGCCACCATGGTACACTACGTCCTTGCCAGATTGTCCAGAAACGCTTTTGCATCGGTCTCGTCGCCATACACGAAAACAAGTTTTATCTCATTGTTCAGTTCAATCACCATCTTATCAAGCAACTTCTTTTTAGCATGAACCCTAATATTGTTTTCGGTGTACGTGCGTGCCGTATTACTGTAATACAAATCATGACCATCTTCGATGCGTATGACTCTGAACCCCATCTTCTCCAGTGTATCGGTAACCAGGTCTATGGGAATATTGCTTCTATACTGTCTGACGATCATGTCACTCAATAGATTGGTTCAAGATCTTCGATATGGGCAAACGCATTGTCAAGTTGTTTTTTCGATTTTTCTCGTTTTTCCATCTCGAAACGAATTGCTTCTGCTGCTACTGTGTACAATTTTTCAAGTTCTGGCACTGCATTCAATGTAAATAGTGATAAAACCTTTGGTCTGCCTTTTTTGACAAGGACCCCCTTGAACACCTGTCCCACCTCTTTCGACAGTTCTTCCACGGTTTTGGTGACCAGATCAAGATCAAGATATTTCTTATCCCCTTTGATGATCAACATCGCACGTGCGCCATCTTTGTAGACATTTGCAGGAAATAGAAGCCCGCTCGGTTTGAAACTTCCGAGAATGGTGGATTTGATGGTGCTGCCCTTGGATGCCTCATAGAACCCCATGGTTCCGACGCCAATTCCTCCGCTCATCACGGTCTTGAGATCGCCGAGATCAGTAACCATCAGCATTTCGCTGTTAAGCGCCTCGATCAGGAACAGTATCCTTCTTGCAGTCGTGGTATTGATCTTGTCATAAGCAGATTTGATATCCTCGCCAGAATATTTCTTCAGATACTGGTTATCCACAAGCAGTATCCCGCTGGACTTCGTTGCAACGAGTTCCCGCAGGCAGAAAGCAGTGTTCTGCAGGAAAATAGAACCCTCCGCTCTGAATGGGAGCACTGCAATGCAGATTATCGGGGCGTTATACGTTCGTTTCAATTCACCGACGAGAAGCGGTGCGAATGATGAACCGCTTCCGCCTGCAGTGGACGTAATGACGAATATAAGATCGAACGATCCTCTTTTATCAATTTCTTCGAGAATCATCTCCTTATTCTCCTCGAAGACCTGCTTTCCGATGTTACGGTTTGCACCGACGCCATGCAGATGCGGGACGTGGAACCGATCCTTCGCAAGCGTATTCTTCAGCTCCTTCAGATCGTTTACTGCAGTATTTATTGCAATCGTCTTGACCGATGCCGGGAACTTCTGGCGTGAGTAGTACTTCGCAAATGTACCGCCGCTTCCAAACGCCTCGCGGTTGATCGCATCCAGTATCCGATTTCCGCATTGTCCCAGTCCGAGAATAAGTATATTCAGCATGTTTATCCATCTCAGTAAGAATATTCTCTACGCCTCTTTATAACCCATAACAGTAATAAGAGTATCGGAATCGCTGCCAGAATATACAAATAATATTGTTCCAGACCTGACTTCTCTGCCCAGAACTCGAAACTGGCTGCTGCCTCACTATCCCCCCACATCACCTGCATCTCGATTGTGTGCTTTCCCTGCTCATAAGCGCGCAGTGAAACATCATATTCCTCGCTATCGCCGGGTTTGATCGATTCATACTCAGGTTCTAGATCTCCATCTACTACCCTAACATCAGCAGGCAGATCGCTCTTGACGTGAACCTTTCCAGTGGTGGCGTTTCCGACATTGGTGATTGTGACGGTCACAGGAAACTCATCACCACAGGTTATGATGCCCTTGACAGAGTCGATTGAGATCTCAAGTTCCGGAATCCGGACTTCCTCTGGCAGGATCTCAAGAATACTGGATGAAGATTCGGACGAATACGTAGCACCAGACTCACTCTCGTAATTCAGTATGGCTGGGCTCAGTTCATACGTCCCTGGCTGCGCATCCACTATCCTGAGATCATAACTTATCCTTTTAGTCTCTCCCGCTGCTATATCATCGATTGTGGATGGGCATCCATCCTTGTAAGCGCCTGTGATCGTGTCCTCATCCAGCACGATATTCGTGGCAGTTCCATTTCCTGTGTTTCTGATCGTGAGCGTTGTCCTGATCGTCTGACCTTGTTCTGCTCTGTTTGTATCGAATGTTCTTGTGATACCGAGTTTCGGGACGGTGATCGGTTTCTGTTTCTCTTTCTCAGTTTCATCTTCACCTTCAAAACCATATCTATCACTGATCTTGAGCGACGTCGTACTCTCTATCATCAGAAAGGCGGTATCATAAGAGATGGAATCGAGCGTAACCTCTATTTTCATGAATGTACCGCTTGTATACGTGGTCGGAACATCCCCCATATATATTGATTCTGTCTTGCCACCTGCGTCTTTATAGCTGTAAAACTTGAGTTTTGCATACGAACCCCAGTTTGTACCAACATCAAGCACCTCGAGATGAATGTCGCCGTTCAGCACGATGCCTTCATTCACATCCACGGTAGTGTTAATACTGTCTGCCGCAGCAGTCATCGAAAATATCAGCACAAAAAGAACCATTGCCGCCAGGATTCTACAGCCCTTCATCCATATCAACCTTTACGCGTATCTCTTTCTGATCAAATAAATCATCGCAACCACTGCCAGCAGCTCATACCCGTTCAGATCAGGCGTCTCTGGCGACTGTTCCACTGGCTGCTTATTCACAGTTTTTCTCTTCACAGGAACCTGAACAATCCTCTGTATGGATTCGGATATATTTGTTTCCTGCATGGCTGTTCTGTTTCCATGCCCTGCAAACGATTGCGCAGTTCTCGCAACCATCGTTGCATATCCATAATCCACGATCTGATCGATCTGCGATGGTGCAAGTGTTTTTGCATGCTCATAAGCGCTCACAGCAAGAATAGGCTCTGCTCCGCTCTCTCTTGCAGATACAATGGCTGACATCGCATCTCTTTCGCTCTTATTCACCTTTTCATCCATATCCGCGATCCCTATCAGTTCGATCGCTGTTCCTGCCTGCACCATTGCATGTAGGGAATCATAGATTGCACCGGCATGGTATCCTGTTTGTAACTCGGTTCTGGCGCGAGATAGATCATCGGCAGC
>PIXW01000005.1 GCA_003601535.1 ANME-2 cluster archaeon | reverse complement strand
TCGGTGCTGAGATGCGGCTGGCGGGGTTACAATTCTTGGTTGCGAAGATGGATGGTGTGGCTGTGGCGCATGATTGCGTTTCGGGGGATGGGGCTTTCGGGCGTGCGGGAGTTTATGGATGGGGGGCTGTTTGGTGGTTGGGAATTTCAAGCACGCTGTCACGCCATCTGGTGTTACAGAAGATATTGTACTGCAGAAGATGTACCTCACTGAAGCAAGTGTTGTAGCTCCAAATCAAAAACAAATATAGTGTATATACCATTAAAATCAGATTTTCGCGTCTCTTTGCGCGACATTCTCCGGTTCGGAACTACGCCTGTTCGGAAGTACTGTCGCAACAGAAGCATCAGCGAAGTTATCAACCTTTTGGAAAAAAAGCTGGTGCTCATGATCCTCCAAGCTGTTCTGCAACCGCAATGATACCAAAACCTCCCCTCATCCCTTATACTCCTCACCAACCACCTCACGTATCCGGTCAGCGGTCTTCGGTCCGACCAGTTCCACCTCCATCAGTTCCTCCCTCGTTGCACTCATCACCGCTGCAACCGTCCCGAAATGCCTGAGCAGATTCTTCGCAACAACAGGACCGATATTCGAGATCGCGGATACGACGTACTCCTGCTGCTCTGGAAGCATCAGTGCTGATCGTTTTCCATGCAGCATGATCTCCCGTCCGTGATCCTGCTGCTCTCTTCTTGCGATTGCTGCGATCATCGCAGCGGTATCCTCTGCATCCTTGCTCATGATGATCGATACGCCAAAATCAATCGCTATGGATGCAAGTGCGCCGCGTACAGCATTCGGGTGGATTTGCCTGATATTGTAAATATCGCCGCCCTCAAGAATCAGCACCGGCCTCTGATATGTCCGTGCAAGGTCCGAGATCTGCCCGAACAACTCACGGCGCCCGCCGATCAACGAACTCAAGAAATCACTCGTCGTCTTTCGCTCGATTCCGACACGATCGCTCACTACATAATCCCCGATCTCAAGCGTCCGCATGACCACGCTTACGCCCATCTCCTCAAGGATCGCTGCCACGCCGGACCTGACTTCTCTGTGATCGACATAAGCGACCAGATCTTCCCCAGCAAAGGCTGCCAGCTGTTTCTGCTCGATCCTGGGCTTCTGGATCGGTATTGATCCATGCATGTCAGACATCGCTGCCATCATCTTTGACTCCTTCCGTGTGCTGATCCAGTAGGCAGCCTCGTCGCTCGATCCTTTCGCAATCAGAACAACGATCCTCCCTGCGCGCTTTCTACCAGTCCTCCCTTTCCGCTGGATCGTGCGTATCTCAGAGGGCACTGGTTCGTAGAAGAGAACAAGGTCTGTTGATGGGATATCCAGCCCTTCCTCTGCAACCGACGTAGCAACGAGCGTATTGTACTCGCCTGATTTGAATTTATCGATGATCTCTGTCTGCTGCTTCTGTGTCAAGCCCTTGTCCCTGTACTTGCTCGCCTGTCCAACGAACCGGACAGCAGAAACGCCATCCACATCCTCAAGTGCCTTTGTCACCATCAGAGCGCTGTCACGAAAGTTGGTGAAGATGATCACCCTTGAATCAGGATTGTCACGCAGTTGATCAGCGACGATTCTACGTACCGCATCCAGCTTGGGATGTTCTTTGATGGGCGAGGAGAGCGCTTTCATCGCTGCACGCATCTCTGGATCCATAACAAGACGTTTTGATGCCTTACTTCCGCTCCTGGATCGTGCTTCTGCGTTCAAACGATCGAAATACCTTTCAAGCGCCTCTACACCTTGCGTTTCTCCGAGTTCGATGGCATGTTTGATCTTAAAAATCTCTGCAAGAAGTGAAATCGCAGAAAATGCATCTCTATTACTTTTTTCGATGACCTGAGCCTGCAGTTTGCTCTGAAGGTCGAGCAATTCCCGTTTCGACGTCTTCTCGAAAACGTTGAAACCAAGTTTCCTGAGTTTTCCACACCGGTCAACAAGCACCTTCTCCACCCTCTGCTTAAGTTCCATAATTCCGGAAGGAATATCAACACGCACCCACTCGATGTCCCGATCGTGCAGATAAGGGATCACATCAGAATCTGCCTCGCTCTTCACCTCCACAGATTCGATATGAAGATTCTCGCACACCTCTGCAATCGTTTCAGGATTGCTTCCCGGACTTGCGGTTATACCGAGAACCAGCCGCGATTTCGCATCAGCATCCTCGAAATACCGCTCTGCAATGTACACATACGCATATCTGCCGACTGCACGGTGAGCCTCATCAAACGTTATGTGCACCACGTCATGAAGGTCGATACGTCTCGCACGAAGATCGTTCTCGATCGTCTGAGGTGTGGAGACGATGACATGTGAGTCTTTCCACATCTCTGATCGCTTGTTTGCAGCAATGCTTCCTGTAAATGTTGCAACCGTGCAATTGGGAAGTGCCTGCCTGAAAAAATTGGAATGCTGCTCAACAAGCGGCTTTGTTGGTGAGAGAATCAATACTTTGCCTCCGAGATCATGGAGGCGTGCAGCGATCACCATCAGTGCAACGATCGTCTTTCCAAGCCCTGTGGGCAGTACGATCAGGCATGAACCCTTGAGCGCGGATGAAGTGAGTGCAAGCTGGTATAACCGCTGCTCGATCATATCCTTCCGGATCAGGGGGTGGGAGATATATCTGGTCACCATGGTAATATTGCAATCTCCTACTTATCTGATACAGCAAACCATGTCATGATGGTGTGTGCGAACCATCAACTATAACTAAACCTCTTCAAAATATTTTTTGATTCGTTCCACCCACATTCCGCAGATGATGCTTTATTATTGATATTGTTTACGCCGTCGTTTGGCGGCACGCGGTTCACTATGTCTCAGTCTATTTCCGGCACGATGACTGGCGATGGCTTTCGAAAGTACTGAGCAAGCCAGAGAACCAGAAATATTCGTGCCGAAACCGATAACACCGCGGCAGAAGGATGTGAATATATGCAACCGAACAATCCGATCGCACCGGCACGCATCACATCCGGCATGGATGTCGATGATCTCGTCTGCGCACTTGATGGATGCGGATTCGGCGCGGGAAGACTCGCGCAGGCATGTGACATATACGAGGAGATGTTAAACGATGACTCCGCAACGAAGTTCTTCGGACTTGCTGGCGCGATGGTGCCGGCAGGGATGCGAAACATCGTCTCGGGTCTGATCAGAGACGGGCACATCGATGTCCTCGTCTCAACAGGCGCAAATCTTGTGCACGACATCCTCGAATCGCTCGGACTACCCCATTACAAGGGCAGCGAGATCGTTGACGACAATGCGCTGCACCGCGAAGAGATCGATCGCATATATGATGTGTACGTGCCAGATCTTCACTTTGCTCACCTGGAAGAGCACCTGCTTCGCGTATTTCCAGATATGGATGATCATATCTCGATTCGAGAGATGCTCTTTGAAATCGGAAAATCTTTAACCGATCCAGATTCGATTCTGAGAGCGTCTTATGAGTGCAATGTCCCGATATTCTGTCCTGCTATTCAGGATTCAATGATCGGGCTGCATGCATGGTTATATCGACAGACGAATCCATTGAATGTCGATGTCTTTGCAGATTTCAATGAGTTCATCGACCTCTACTTTGATTCCGAGCGGTCAGGTGCTCTTCTCATCGGAGGCGGCGTTCCAAAGAATTTTATTCTGCAGGGAATGCTCCTGACATCGAAGGGATTTGACTATGCGATCCAGCTAACAACAGACCGCCCGGAATCTGGTGGACTTTCTGGCGCAACACTCAATGAGGCGAAATCATGGGGCAAGGTCAGCAAAGACGCAAAATCAGTCACCGTTTATTCTGATGCGACCATAACACTTCCTATTCTTGTTGCTGCGGTGCGTAGCAGACTTCTCAGCGTTTGAAGTGCGGTATTCAAAGATTTGTTATAGCAAAGATTGTAAATTATGCCAGTAAATCCTTAATTCTCTGCACACATTCACCAGAACTAAAATAGATGTGGATTGTGGGCATACGGCTCAGATTCTGTTGCATGATATTCTGCCATCATTTTGAACCTTGAAGCAAGGCTTGTGAAGCGAGATGGAATCTCAAAAATCCATAACAAAGTAGTAATCGTTGATGAGAAGAAGATACTGATCTCTTTGATAAACTGGAGTTAGGCATAGCCCCACATACAACAGGGAAGCAGGCAGCGCCATAGAGGGAAATAACCACAAACTATTATTAGCTTTGGCACTTTCAGACATATTCATATATCGCGATCATGACACATCAGCGAGGCGAAATACGATGAATATTTTCATTTATCCAAGCAACAGTCTGATCCTGTACGATCTGGTCGAACGTTTCGGTCACAAGCCGCTTGCAGTGATGCAGGAGATCAGGAAGAAGGTGACTACGGCAGGAATCGATTCTCCCCCCCTGAACATCACGCCAGAAGATCCGAAACATGGTCTCAAGTACGCGGCTGTCGAGGTTCCTGCAGGCGTTCGCGGGCGCATGTCACTCTTTGATCAACTGATCGGGGATGCTGAGGCAGCGATTCTTGTCGAGGATGCGCCGATCGGGTTCGGGTGCATGGGATGTCAGCGAACGAGCGAACTCATTGGATTTCTGATACGCGCGAAACGAGTTCCGATTCTGGAGTTGAACTATCCGACATCCGACGATGAAGCAAGGAATTTCGTGTATCAGATATCCGAATTCCTGAACAAACTTCAAGGAGGAGAAACATGAACGAGATCGAGGTCGCGCAGATCTCATGCGGTTCCGAATACACCGGAGTACAGGGTGAGATCGAATCCGCGGCAGAGCAGGTAGGCGCAAAGATCATCTTTCCGGATATCGATCTGGACGAGGTAGAGGAGGCAGAGGCAAAGTTTGGGCTGAAGGTGACGAGTCCTGACCTCAAATTGATGCTTGCCCGCGCAATCTCGGTTGTTGAGGGGCATACCACCGCCGACGCCGTCTTCATCGGAACATGTTTCAGATGTGCCGAGGGTGCGCTTGTCAGAAACGAGATTCGCAGGTACATTCATGAGAAATCCGGGCTTCCTGTGATCAGTTATTCCTATACCGAGCGTACCACAGCAGAGACGCTTCTCACAAGAATGGAAGCATTAACAACGGTCGCAAAGAGGCGGAGTCTCCTTGCGCGCGAGGTCCAGACCGGACTCACTGCAGGAATCGATTCAGGATCGACCACAACGAAAGCAGTGGTGATGAAAGACGATGAGATTCTCGGATTCGGCTGGGTTGGAACAACCGATGTGCAAAAGAGCGCGGAGAATGCGCTTTCGAAAGCGTTATCCGAATCAGGAATTGAGAGGGATGCAATTCAGTCGATTGGGGTCACAGGATATGGCAGATTCCTGCTAGGAGAATCATTTAATGCAGATCTGGTTCAGGAAGAGATTACAGTGAACTCAAAAGGTGCTGTATACCTTGCTGACCGGCAGAAGGGGGTCGCAACAGTAATCGACGTCGGAGGGATGGATAACAAAGCGATATCAGTGCAGGACGGAATCCCTGGAATCTTCACGATGGGCGGGATCTGTGCCGGCGCATCAGGGCGTTTCCTTGAGATGACAGCAAAGCGGCTGGGCGTTGATATCACCGAACTCGGCAAACTTGCGCTTGCAGGCGATGCATCCAAGATATCGATGAACAGCTACTGTATCGTATTCGGGATACAGAGCCTGGTAAACTCGCTATCAAAAGGAGCCAGGCATGAGGATGTTGCAGCCGCGGCATGTTACAGTGTGGCAGAGCAGGTCTTTGAGCAGCAACTTCAGGAGGTCGAGGTGAAAGAGCCGATCATTATGGTCGGAGGCACATCCTTGATCGAGGGGCTGCCTCATGCGATGCATGAACTGCTTCAAGCAGAGGTGATCGTACCGCCATACTCGCAGTTGATCGGCGCTGTTGGCTCTGCGCTTCTGGCATCAGGTTTCATCGAGGAGTGACAGACATGGAGCCGCTGGAAGTATTCAGGGTCGAGTCTCCGGATAAGACTGGCGCAGAGGCTTATGAATCGGTGTCCCGTGACGTTCTTTCCGATCTGGAACTGACAACGACACTCGGACGGTTGTGGATATACATCGATCCTGCTGAGCCGGTTTTCATCTTCTGTACCCTGATCAGGAGCGGTCTTCCGCCTGTATGTGTCAGGGATATGGCAGAGATCGAAGTGGGGGCGCCTGGCGTTGATGAGGTGAGTATAAACATATTCAATGAAGAGTATGTCCCTCAATTGCTGAGCGCTCTCCGGATAAAGTACGGACGTGAGAATATCGAGCAGCCAGACAGGAAGACGATGACCATTGCTACCAAAGACCCGAGCGAGGTTGCAAAGGAAGTCGCGGACGTAATAATCGCTGATCCGCGCAGAGAGATCGAGTCAAGACTTGCCGATGCCCTGCTCAGGATCACGCCGGAAGGCTTCCGTGTAAGGCATCATATCTCCACCGAGTCGGAGATGTTATTTGTGGCATCAGAGGATCCTATAAAGCCCGAATGGATCAAGAAGGCGGAAGATATGATAAGCGAACTAAAGGAGGATTGAACATGCTTGAACCGATCATATACGAGGGCGGCGTCTTCAAACATAATCTCGTAACAGAGCTCGTAGAGGATCTTGGCGGATATATCATCCAGACCAATTTCATGCAGACAGAGGTCAGGATCCAGCTGCTCTGCCCACATGAAGATATGTCCATGCTCGAGGATCTGGCAAAGGAACTTCGTGCCAAGATCACAAGAGCACCGCTTACAGGAACGGACATCATCGTGATTGCACCAACACTGGCATATCATCATCTTCCGCACCATGCATGTGATGTTGCAGAGTATATGCGCAGGTTTGGAGCGAACACAACG
This sequence comes from ANME-2 cluster archaeon, assembly GCA_003601535.1. GTDB lineage: Archaea > Halobacteriota > Methanosarcinia > Methanosarcinales > Methanogasteraceae > Methanogaster_B. The sequence goes on along the minus strand of PIXW01000005.1, from coordinate 2,133 downwards.
TTGATCGGGCTTGCAAGAGGCGTTGGCAGAAGGATTGCACAGATATCTGCAAAGGAGCGTGCACTCGCTGATGAACATGATCTTGCTATCTTTACGTTCGGAAACTTCGAGGACTGCCTGACAAAAGAAAAATACGTGCTGTACAAGGATCTTGAGGTTCCGAGCATCATCACAGGAACACCGGAACTTATCAAGGCTCCGGCGTATGCAAAAGCGTATGTTGGGGGTCTTGGCAGGATTGCACACCGGTTGAAGGGTGAAAACGAACTTACTGCGCTCGACAAACTGGCAGAGGTCGCAGGCGAGTGTCTTGACGAAGAGAGGCTCGATATAGCAAAGGATCCGTTGACCATCCAGCCAGCCCGTCTCATGAGTGAGATCAAGGAACAAGTGCCAGCTATCAATAAGTCTCTCTCTCCTGCGCCTATCACGCTCCAGTTGAAGGGTGCTCGCATCAAACTGCCTTATAGAGAGTACAAAGAAGCAATCGAGAATATGACGTTTGAGGAGGGCACAACCTTAAAGGAGATCGCAGATGTGCTGCCGTCATACGTGAGAGATTACTTAGTGATAAGAATATTGCCAAAGTCAGTGACCGGTTTTGTCATGTAGGTGGCAGAGATGGACATCGAGAAGATCCAGAGGATCATGAGGATGGATCCTGAGGAGGCTGCACAGGAATTGCTGGATGCTGTTGAGAAGTATTACGGCGAGATTCCATACATTTTACAGTTTATGCAGGATATGCCAGAGCTGCTCGTCCCAAAGGTACTGTATGACAGCGCAATCATACGAGAGTTCAAACGTCTTGACCCGAAGACGATTGAACTCATTTCAATTGGCGTGTCTGCTGCGATCAGGTGCGAACACTGCCTCCGAATGCATGTCCGTATCGCAGAGAAACTCGGAATACCAAAAGAAGAGATACTCGATGCAATTTTGATCGCTGGCACACTCTCAAACGCAACCGTACTTGCTTATGCCACGCGGGTGCTGGATTCAGAAGAGGGAATCGAACGCGGATCCGGATGTGATATCTGCGATCTCGGAGGCGAGGATCATGAGTGGTAAAAATTGTTGATGCTCTGACATCGTAAAGTTGCAAAAAAAAAGAAGGGCTCAGGCAAGCAGCGCTCTTCCTTTGCCTTCAGCCATGAGATCGACCCCCAGATCCTCTGATTGTAACGGTCACATCGGTGCCATTGATGTATGCTGTACCATTGAATCCTGTGCAGACCATGGTACTGTCCTGCTGTGTTCTGGTACCGTTTCCGCAGTGAGTATGCCAGTTCTGTTCAGTACCAGAGATTGGAGTCGCAATATGGATATCTCTGCTCCGGATCGGTTGCATTTTTATGCTGGTAGACATATATTGTATCGCCATGTCGATATATCTGCTGGTGACAACGAAGAGAGAACTGGTCGCAGAAACCATGAAACGGTGATGCTATATGCGGTTGCTCCCCTCTTTACGTGAAAAAAAACGTTATCTTGCTTTCGAGGTATTATCTGAGAGCGCGACACCGAGGCATGATTTCATCGAGGAACTGAGACGATCCTCGCAATCACTGCTCGGGGACGCCGGCAGTAGCGAGTGCGAGATGAATCTGTTATTCTTTGATGGTACGAAAGGAATTGTACGATGCATCCCTACCCAAACCATGCGCACACGCGCTGTGCTCGCGACGATACATGATGTCAGAGGTGTGCGCGTTGCAGTTTACGTGACCGGGGTTTCGGGCACGGTCAAGGGCGCAAAACGGTTTTTTTGATGAAGTTGTGCAGAAAGTGTGGCGTGGCGTTATTTTCCGAAACCAGATTGGTGATCCATCTACATCCATAAATATCACCTCCGATAACTCCATCCAGATGGGGCTGGCAACCCGAGTGTCTGATCAAAAGCCTCCGGAAACATGGTAGTTTCCCCAATCGAGTGATATGGGCTCATGGACATGTCTGAAATCAATTTATATTGGACTCCCACACCCATAACCGAGTATGAGAACCCCATCTTCGTAGTAGAGTTCGATTCAGGAAAATCTAAGTAATCAGCCATCTCGTGGATCTGTGCCTGGTCATATTGCGTCCAGTTCGCTGTTACTGGCTCTTTACTCTCGTATTTGAATGTCCCAT
>PIXW01000036.1 GCA_003601535.1 ANME-2 cluster archaeon | reverse complement strand
TGCTGGTGGAGATAACCCCGGAGAGTTCCGTTGTTGGAAGGATTGTTAAATTCTTCCCGGAAGGAATTTTGTCCTCGTCTCCTGGTGACGAATATCTGGCAGCAATGGCAAGGAGGCGGACAACAATTCCCAGTGACGTTCGGGAAGAAAAACTTCGGTATAAGGTCAGTATGAAATTATTAGGGAATTTGAAGAGGCAGAAAGATGGGAGTCTGATCTTCACAGCGAGTGTGAGAACGCTCCCCCACCTTGGATCTCGAGTTGGGCGCCCGGATATGGATGTGGTATCGTTCCTCTGTCGTTTGGGGGGCTCTGAATCGTGCAGAAATGAAAGGAAACCCGGAGAAACCGACGCTGAAATTGGTTTTTTTGCTGTTGGTGATCAAATGACTTACATGAATCAAAAGATACCAACTTATTTTGATGTCAAAAATCTGATCGCAAAGCGAACTTTTGTATTTGCTAAAGCGGGTTTTGGAAAATCAAATTTTGTCAAACTTCTTATTGCCAAGCTTTATGAAAAAGAACAACAGGCTGGTATGCTTATATTTGATCCGGAGGGTGAGTATGCTTTTCCAACTGAAAAGGTACCTGCTCTGTTCTCTATTCCGGAAATACGCGATAAATTAATCGTATATACCAATAGACAGATAGGGTCTCCGATGAAGGATTGGGTTGCGGGCGATGTGAAGATTAACATGGCTAAAATAACCCCAGGCCAGGCAGTACGTCATTTTTTACCGGCAGAAAAACAGGAAACCAACTTTGCCAATGCATTGAGAGGGACAGAACAAGCAGAATGGGCTGAACTTGTGCGGCTATTCATTAAAGATGGTTTTCGCGTGGATCGGAAAGAAGTAGAAGACCTTGTAGGGGGTTTTGGTCAAGAAGTTTCAATTGAGGCTCTGATTTCCAACTTCGTACCGATAGTCCGTCGAGTCCATTCGGATGACTCTGAATTGATGGAAGAAGTAAAACATCACCTGTTGCAGGGCAGGGTTGTAGTGGTTGATATTTCAACAATATCTTCAAGAGATGGCAGGGAACTGATGGGACTTCTCCTCAGCGATATTTTTTACCATAATCAAGCGAATTTTGTAAGAGGACAAGAAGGCGGAAAAGAATTGATGGATGTTATTGCTGTTGTAGAAGAGGCTCAGAGTGTCCTGCCTCAGAATATACCTGAAAGCAGCCCGATGGTTGAATGGGTTAAGGAGGGACGGAAATATGGATTGGGGTCGATTCTCATTACTCAACAACCGGGAGCGATTGCAAGAGAGTTGGTCAGTCAGGGCGATAATTTCTTTGTATTCCACCTCCTCAGCCAGACTGATGCTCGTTCACTCCAGATGCATAATGCTCATTTTTCTGATGATGTTCTATCTGCGCTCATTCACGAACCCATAATCGGAAATGCTTTTTTCTGGTCTGCTCCACGCCAGCCGTTCGTTATGAGCTGCCGGATCGGGAACTTCGAAGATTATGTGGAGTCTATTGAGCCAGACGAGATTGATTCTTCTCGTTCACCGGTCGGCACATTTGAATCAGAATCACAGAATCGTAAAGAAGGATTTAGGGATATTGTATTACGGACAATTGGTGAGGATGTACGATGCAAGCTTTATGAAAATGTGCTGGTTAATGGCAACCATGAGCCTGAAATGATGGCTGTCGATAGATGGAACCTTTTATTTACAATTGCTGAAAATATCGATCGGAAAAGCGAGATTGCGGAATATTACTGCACATGTTTCCCCGGGGGTGACAGAACTTACGCCAGGGAAGAAAAAGTTCTGAAAGTTTTAGAGAATGAAAATATTCTTGCAATAGGAGTTTCAGCTAAAAAACGTCAGCGAGGAAGGAATAAAGGATTTTATCTGTTAAAAGCAGAAGTCTGTAAACCACTTCTGGTAAATAAATCCCCCTCCGGAGAAGAACTCGATGTGAGTGTCATTAATTTTGAGTAGTGTCCTGCTCACGAACCATTGGGCAGTAACACGCGCGGTAAGACTATCGAGCAGTGCGGAGAAGATCGGAACCACTCGTGTAATTGGCAAAGGAACGCCATTCATGAGGTAATCATGGCGGTACTGGTGGCATGGGCACACCGGGCGGGCGATTGCCCGCCACAAAATCGCCATGATCGACCCTCAGTCCCAGAACCGCTTCGTCCTCACGTAAGTCCGCTCAGCCTCGAAGATATCCGCATAAAACTCGTCCTCGCTCACCCTGAGTTTGCGTATGATCCGCGACGCGGTATCAGGACCGACCCCGCGGGCAGCAAGCGCAATCACCGCAGTCTTTCCGTGCGAAAGAACGAGATTTGCGTTCCTGTAGACGCGCTTTGCCCGCTTCTTCTCCGCATCACGCCTCTTCTGCACGATCTCAATCTCTTGATCCTCCCACGGCTTCAGCGCAGCGATCATCCGTGATCCGCAGAGCGGACACTCCGGAATCTCCGGAACGCCCTTCACCTTGCGCCGAGAGACCCATTTCCGGCAGTGTACACAGAAGAGGATCACACGGTCATTCATGATCCTGTTTTTGAGCATCCGGATGATCGAACGATCCGGACGGTCAGGCGATAATAGTTCACGCCCGCCCGAGAATCCGGCAGATCCAACAGGCGACGAGGAATCGACCACCATCTCGATTTTACCGCTTCCGATACGCTCGAAAACAGATTCCGCACGCTGGATGTCGAGTTTGTCATGCATGATCTCACGCACAGCCTCCTCGAACATCGGCGTCTCCTCGTAGACATCGAGCAGCTTTCTGATACTGATCCGGTCGTAATCGACGTCTCTTCCGATCGCCCCGAACTTCCTTGCGACCTGTACCATCTTCCATTTCAGGAGCGTGGTATTCTTAAGCGTCATCCTGATGATCGGTTCGGTGTATTCTGGCAAAACATCCATAAGAATCTGCCTGATCTGTGTGAGCGGCATACTTGTTGGAAGTGTCAATCGTATCCGGTATGGATCGACCTCCATGCCGACACTGCTCCCGAATCTCGCAGCAAGAAGTGACATGATCACTCTTCCGATGGTTTCGTTGGTTTTGTGACCGAAACACGCATTGATCACGATCGATCGATCACCAGAAGGTTCGATCGTGATTATTCTATCATCCGGAACGATATTTGATGATAACTGTCTCTGTATGAGCGACACAATCGCACGAGCAGCATTCTCATCGACCGGATACGCATTCATCAATTTGGCAGCAACATTCTCCTCACTCTTTTTTATCAGATCGGAGATCTCCCTCCTGATCCGTCCGACCGACTGTGCAACATCATAAGGCACAGGAATCTCCTCGCCGATCCAGTTCGGAATCTCGCCCTGGGGATCCCGGACCGGCTCGACCTTGATCCGTTCTCCGATTTCGATGATCCTCCACATCTCTCCCTTTGCGATGAATACGGCACCGGGTCTTGCAAAACTGACGACGAAGACCTCATCCAGCGCTCCTATCGCTTTTCCGCTCACGATATCATAGACGTCATAACGCTTCTCATCAGGGATCATCGATAGATTCTGGTAATAATAATGAAGGGATTTTCCCCTGCGTTTGATCGTCTCATCATGCCAGATCAGTCTATGTTCACCGATTTCATCCACAACACGGGTCAGTTCCTCTGTGCTGATATTCCTGAAAGGGTGTGCACGCCTGACAATCGTTGAAATGCGCGGAAGCGATATCTCCCCGAAATCAAGAACCATGCCGCAGAGCTGGTTTGCGAGAACGTCTGCTGGTTTTTCGTACGGGGCAATGCTCTCGATCTCGTAATTCTCTGCTCCTTTGATGATCGCACATCCTTCGATGATGTCATCGGTATTTACCGCGATGATCGTTCCTGATGACATCTCGCCGACCCTGTGTCCTGCACGCCCGATTCGCTGAATCAATCTCGAGACCTGCCTCGGCGATCCGTACTGGATTACATGATCCACATCCCCAATATCGATCCCGAGTTCCATTGATGAGGTACAGATGAGCCCCCTGATCTCTCCCTTCTTGAACGCATTCTCTGCATGCACCCTTGCGTCTACCGAGAGCGAGCCGTGATGCACACCGATCGGAATATCGAGCATTTTGAACCTTGATCCAAGAATCTCTGCCGCTTCTCTGGTATTCACAAAGATAAGGGTTGATTTTTTCTTCTTCACAATCTCCCAGATCGTTCGCAGGTGCGATGCGATCAATGGATCGCAGAAGAGATTCTTTGCGACTCTGTGATCCTCTGATGTTGGTTCCGGATAGATGACCCTGCAAACGATAGCACGGCTCTCTGATGATGCATCAACGATCACGATATCCCGATCAGTCCCTGCAAGAAACGATGCAACAGCCTCTGGCGCTCCGATGGTTGCAGACAGTCCGATTCTCTGAAATTCTCCTGAAACCTCAACAAGCCGCTCCAGAGCAATCGCTAACTGCGAGCCCCGTTTGCTCAAAGCGAGTTCATGCACCTCGTCCACGACAACCATGCTGACACCTTTGAGATGTTCACGCAGTCTTGATCCGATGAGGAGATTTTGCAGTGTTTCCGGAGTTGTTATCAGAAAATCAGGAGGATTGAGAGCTTGTTTTCGACGTTCGTACTGCGTGGTGTCGCCGTGCCTGACCGCAACACTGATTCCGAGTTCGTTGCCCCACCATTTCAATCTGGACAGCATATCCCGGTTTAACGCCCTGAGCGGCGTGATGTATAACGCGGATAATCCCCTTCTCTCTGGTTTCTGCAGGATGCGATGAAATACTGGAAGCGCAACCGATTCTGTCTTTCCTGATCCGGTTGGTGCGATCAGGAGGATGTTCTTTCTCTCAAGCACAGGAGGAATCGCCTTTATCTGCGGCTCGGTCGGCTCTGTGAAGCTGTGTTTGGTAAGTGCTTTCTGGATGTCCGGGTGGAGTTGGGTGAAGACGGGATGCATTACAGATAATCGTTGACGGTCTGGGATTATAATCGATTCGCAACATTTATTTACAGATGAAAAGAATAACAGAACACCGATGATAACGAAATTGGCACTCAAGAACTTCAAGAGCATATCCGAATCAGGAATTGAGATTGACATCAAACCGTTGACGGTGCTGATGGGACCGAATGCTTCTGGAAAATCCAGTATTCTGGAAGCCATTGGTATATTTGCGCAGAGTATTGGCAGAGAGATTAATTCTAAAGGGGATTTAGTTGTTTACCGTGATTTTACTGATATAATACACAAACGCGAAACAAACCGATGGCTAACGATCGAGATTTACGTAGACGATCTTGGTTACAGATATTCTTTCAAAAAATTAAATGAAGAGGCACGCCAGAGTGTGAAAATCGGCGATAAAGAGATAGCAAGGGTGACAAACGAGTTTTTTGAAGGGAAGGGTCAGCAACCCAGATTTGAATATCCACAAGAACTTGCTTTCAAACCATGCGCGTATAATCCGACGTATATACTTGTCGAAATGATTTTTAAAGCAAATGAATCGGTTACGGTGTTGGACAAAGCACAGGAGATAATAACGAACATCAGATCAAAACTCAAAGACAAAGTCATTTTTATCTCTTCGGTGCGTGGCATCGTTCCGGAGGAGATCGTAACAGGAAGCATGCCAGACAATGTCGGAAAACAAGGTGAGAATCTCATACCATTGCTTGCCCGCATCTTTGGAACGCTCGAATACAAAGATGCTGCCGAAAAGATTGCAAAGTGGGCTGGCAAATTCGGGATAACTGAACTGCATGCTGGCTGGCGTGGCGCCAATGAACTGATCTCAGAGTACCTTGAACCAACGTTCGATGTGGTTCTGAACCTATCATCAGCAAGTCAGGGATCGAGACAGATTCTTTCTATCATCACCCAGTTATTCTGGAGCAAACCAGGCGATATCATAATGATCGAGGAACCAGAGATCAGTCTTCACCCAGGATCACAGGTTCTTTTGACCGAACTATTTGCAGAGGCGATATCAGAAGGTAAACAGATCATCATAACAACACACAGCGAGTTTCTGCCACTGGTGCTGCGAAGACCGATCGAGAAGGGGTTATTGACATTGGACGACATCGCATTGTACCACATCAAGAAAGAAGAGGGAGGAACCATCGCTGAAAAACTCGATCTTACCGAAGATGGTTATGTGAAGGGGTGGATCCCCTCTTTCGCTGAGATCGAAGAGAATTTGCTTGGAGAATGGATAGAAACCGTTCCGGAGGATTGAATTGTCGGATGTCTCACTGGTCTTCGATGTCCATGTGTTTCTTGGCGCGATATCCAAGTCCAAGAAAGAAGAATCGTTTGTAAAAGCATACGATATCATGCTTATAAAATGTCATAAATTTCATTGCAATAATCCTGTAATCAAACGATATCGAAGTCGGGCGCACTCTTA
>PIXW01000035.1 GCA_003601535.1 ANME-2 cluster archaeon | reverse complement strand
GCAGATCAAGGTCAGGTGGTGTGGAAGGCGACCGTCTTTTGAGTTCATCGCGGGTTCCGATCACCTCATACTTTCCGCATGAGTCGCAGACCCAGATCGGGATCGGTACACCCCAGTATCGCTGTCTCGATATGCACCAGTCCCTTGCTCCAGAAACCCAGTCACGAAATCTCGCTGAGCCAGCCCAGTCCGGATACCAGTCCACCGTTGCAATCTCCTCAAGCATCCGGTCCTTAAGCTCTGAAATCTTCAGAAACCACTGCTCGGTTGCGAGATAGATGATCGGAGTCTTGCATCTCCAGCAGTGTCCGTACCGGTGCACGATTGTCCCGCTTGCGAGCAGCATGTCACGCGCATCAAGATCATCGATCACCAGTTTGTCCGCGTCCCTGACATAGATGCCAGCATACACCTCCGTTTCTGCGGTATACTTCCCATCCGGTCCAACCGGGCAGAAAGCAGGAAGTCCGTACTCTGATCCGAGTTCAAAGTCTTCCACACCATGACCCGGTGCGATATGCACACATCCTGTGTTTTCAGTGGTAACAAACTCTGCCGGAAAGACTTTGTGCTCAAATTCGTTCTGTTTCGGTATGATATCAGAAAGGGGATGGGTGTACCGTGTTCCAACCAGATCACTGCCATAACAAACATCAAGAAGTTCATAGTCCTGATATCTACCCTCCCTGAGCACCTGATCGACCAGATCGGAAGCAAAGATCAATATCTCGCTTTTCCCATCCTTGTATGCACGTACCTTCGAGTACTCAAAGTCCGGATGCACTGCGACCGCAATATTTGCCGGAATCGTCCATGGAGTCGTTGTCCAGATGACGATGAACGTATTCTCCTCGTCCAGCAGAGGGAACTTGACATAGATCGACGAATCAGTCCGGTCACTGTACTCGACCTCTGAATCCGCAATCGCGGTCTCGCATCGCGGACACCAGTTCACCACACGCAGACCTTTTTCGAGCAGATCCTTTTCATGAGCTTTCTTTAACGTCCACCAGACAGATTCGAGGTAATCCTGTGAAAGCGTCATGTAAGGATTGTCCCAGTCAAGCCATACGCCAAGACGCTTGAACTGGGCTGTCATAGCCTCCATATTCTGTATTGCGAACTCCTCGCATGTGGATACGAATGCATCGATCCCGTACTCCTCTATATCCTTTTTTGTCTTGAACTCGAGTTTCTCCTCGACTTTCACCTCGATCGGAAGTCCGTGCATGTCCCATCCGGCGCGGTCGAGGACATGATAACCGCACATGGATTTGTATCGCAGAATCGCATCCTTGATGATCTTGTTCCATGCTGTGCCGAGATGGATGTGTCCGGTGGTGTATGGGGGACCATCCACAAAGAAGAATGTTTTTTTTTGCTTTTGCAGGTCTCGAACATGCGCGTAGGTGTCGTTATCATCCCAGAATTGCTGTATCTCTTCTTCTATCTGTTTTGCATCGTATCTCGCGGTAATCGTTTCCATACATGATCTCCTGTGGTCTGATGTATCTTGGATTGCGTTATGAAGGTTTCTGTGAGAGGTTTCATTCTATTAAAGTCGGCTGAAAAAAATGAAGGTGTGGTATACGCAGTTACGCTGGAGCACAATTTTCGCAAAAAATGCCAGTGATCAGCTTAAACGCATATTGCACTGCTGTGGAATCGATATCTCACTTGAGACGATAATCAGTGTCTGATATCATTTTTGAACACAGATTCATACGGATCTTACCGCAAGATACCCGGGCATGTTTGCTTATCCCATTTCAACCAGTTTTGCAACTGCATAAGCAGGAAAAACCTTCGATATATCTTCTCCATACATCTCTGAGATGAACGAGTACCGAATATCATCAATCCGGCTCACCGCATCCCTGATCAGGAACTCGCCTACCCCGGTACCGATGACATGATTCAGCCCATGCCGTTTCATGACGGCATCGATTGCACCCTGAAGATTGCGAACCTGTATCTGCTGCACCTGCTCTGCAATCTCATACACAGCAGATTCGAGAATCTCGTCGGGATCTGCACAAACAACCCGTGCAAGTCTGCGGATCGAATCCTTTATGGTAGTTCCGGCATGATCAGGGGTTTCACAGGTATAATCCGGCTCCGTAATCCTTTCGAGCACGAGATACACGTCTGCCGTGATCGCAAAGAGTTCTGAGGATGTCCGGCATCTGGTACCATCCAGAACGACACGATCGACAAGCGTTGCAACATTTGTACGGAGTATGCCCGAATATATGAGTTCATCACGCTGCAACCGCTCAAAGTCCGTACTGCCAGCGCGCGCAACACCGTTGATCGGAATAATGTCTGTTGTCGTGCTGCCGACATCCACGAAGACGCAGTCGTGATCTTGTGCAAGAAAACCTGCTGACGCTGCCCAGTTCGCCGCAGCAAGGCTGATATCAGGAGTATCCACGAATTGACATTTATTATTAATATAATATATTTTCCTGTCTGAGAACACGTCCGCAATCGCATCGCAGATGAATTGTATTCCCTGAATCTTGCTTAAAAAACAGTCCGCGAGTTCGCCGGTCATAACGACCCCGATCGCCTCAGGGTCTATCCGTTCTCTAACATCAGATAGCAACTCCGGGAGCGCAGTATTCTTCCACAGCGGGAGATAATGTATCTCGGTAACGCTCCCATCTGCTGATGCAACCTTTGTGTTTGCGCCTCCGATGTCGATGCCGATTGTTGTCATCCAGTCCTCCTTCTGTTCTTCCTGTATCTTACAAGACTGCTTCCACAGATCGGGCAGATGGTAATATCGCTTCCAAACCTTCTACCACATCCCACACATCGCTTGCCCCATTCGAATGTTGCTTCGATCGGTGCCTGTACAATCGATTCTGTTTTAATCCCGATACGCTCGGCTACATTCTGAATCGCATAATCATCGGTGTAGAGGATGCCGTTATACTCGAGCGCCTTTGCCAGGAGACCAATATCGGTACCAGACAGCCTCTCAATATCACCCGTGGCTCTCGCGTGAGAACGAACCTCTGAGAGGAGGTGCGGCAGTGGCGCTTCGACTTCCATACCGAATTCTACTGCTTCTTCGAATGCCATTCTCGATCGTATGTCCTTTAGTTCCGTAAGAACATCGGGCGTGGTGATGATTCGGCGTTGCGCTATTGATGGCAGCGGCATTCTTGTGATGAACACCGATGAATCTACGATGTATGCTGGCATCATGCAACCGGTTATGTATCCTGAATCATCAATAATCTAATGCCGTGCCCGCGCCAGGATTACACAAGCATCTCCTGACCTGGTACGAAAAACACTCACACTTTGATAGAGTGAATTCCATAAATAGGATTCATATTTCGCAATGATCCGCTTTGTGGGTCCGGTTCCACGAAGGTTGCCAGCCGGCTTTGGGACAATATTACCTGACCGACCCGCTCAACCACCTCACAACTGCATTCTGCAATCTCACCCCGCGATACCGCAGAATGTTTTGAAACATACTCTGCTCTTGCATTGCCTTCGCTCTTTGGCACTGCAAAAGCAGTGGTTAAGTCGTTTATTGGATGAGCGTATGTACCGCTATGTTTATATACTTGTTGGTTGATCTCACCGTATGCCATCCAAACAGCGCGGCGATGAACTCAGAAAAATC
>PIXW01000034.1 GCA_003601535.1 ANME-2 cluster archaeon | reverse complement strand
AAGCGGTTCACTGACACCTGTCGTCAACGATGGTACGGTGACGATCAATGTATGTGGTCCATCAGATCCGATCGTCTCGATCGTACCAACACCCACGACTGTGTGCGTTGGAGACGACTTCGATGTGTACATAGAGGTCAATCCAAATGGTAACACACTCCAGATGGCTCAGGTTGATCTGGCATTCGATTCGTCCCTTGTCGGCATGACGGTTGCTGATGGTGGGATGTTTGGCATGTTCGATGCAGGCACCCAGAGCGGAAACACGGTGACAGATATAACCGGTGTTGATGCGGGTGTTTCAATAACAGGCAACCTTGCAGTGTTGCACATGCACGCAAACAGTGCCGGAACGTTCACACTCGATCTATCTGACGTTAGTATTGGAGATGCAAGCGGTTCACTGACACCTGTCGTCAACGATGGTACGGTGACGATCAATGTACGTGACCGCGACCCGCGGCCAGACATCACAGCCCCAACCCACGGAACCACCATCGACGGCACCGTAACGGTCTCGGCGAATGATCTCAGCGGTGAGGGCGACATCGAGTACTGCCGCTTCGAGTACGCCGGAACGCCAAGCGGACCAAGCGGCGTGATCTGCAACGACACCAATGAAGCCGATGGATGGAGCTGCGACTGGGATACGACCACGGTACCTGACGAGCAGAACTACATCATCCGTGCAACGATGGGCGACACAGCAGGTCACACAGGCACAGACCAGATCACGGTATACGTGCACAATCCATGTGCATGTGACTTCTGCCTCGAACTCAATGAGGGATTGAACTTTGTATCGGTTCCGAAGACCCTGATCGACAGCCCGAGAAATGCGGTTGATGTCTTCAACCTGTCACTGATCGATGGCGAGTTCTGCCTGTACTATGATGCATCTGAATGTCCGGGACATAGATGGAAATCCAACTATGATGTGAACGTTCTGCAGTGTCAGGGCTACTGGGTAAACAAGAGCAAAGCAGAGACAATCTGTCTGAACTTTAATCCCGCAGCAAGTCCCAGAGAACAGGAGCTATATGAGGGCTGGAATATGATCGGTCACATAGATGTGACAGGAATGCCGATCTATGATGGCACCGATGCAGACTTCGGTTCGATCACGGGACTTGAGAACCCGGATGATGTGAAACTGTACATGTCGTTGTGTGGATGGAATGGTGGATTCGAATGTTATCCAACCGGAAGTCTCACCCATGTATATCCGGGAGATGCCTACTGGATCCTGATGAAACAGGATGCCACGATGTATGGACAACCATAGAAAGTGAATAAAGAAAGGGCTTATGTCCTTTCTTTATCTTAATTTATCAATGAGCAGTAAGGAGCGATCAGGTGATTACATTCATGAAACAGGATAACAACAGGAAAAAAGGATCGATCATGGCGCTGAGCCTTATTTCAGTCATGCTGGTGCTATCCGGAATGGCAGCAGTGGCATTGGCAATAGGAGAAAACCCACCGAATATGTTCTACGGGAATGTGGCAATCAACGGAGAATGGGCTGAACCCGGAACAAACGTCAGTGCATACATCGGTGGAGAACTCAGAGGAAGCTTTGTGATCGCCGAGACGTGCGTATACTCCCTGAGCGTTGATGGCAACGAATCAGATACGATAACCTTCACGATAGATGGATTACTGGCAAATGAGGATGCGGTATGGCATGCGAGTGATACTCCGGTATCACGGAGACTCGATCTCAGCGTAGGCACTTTCCCGACATCGACACCGCCTTCGACAACCTCCAAAACATCGTCGGGCGGTTCCGGAGGATTCGAGTCTCCGGCAGGGACAGCAACATCAGTGGAAACAGCAGCTGTGACCGGTACGCAGCCAGTAACAGAAGAAGGTGCAGAACCGGTTCCGACACCGACAATATCGGCTGCAGGAGCGGCTGCACCGGCATCGACTGACAAATCCCGCACAGAACCGAAAGGAGAAATTCCGGGATTCGAAGCGATATTTGCAATCACCGGGCTGATCGCAGTTGGACATCTGATCAGGTGGAGTAGAAAATAAGATTTTTCAGGTCCATCAATAAAAGATATAATTACTTGAATAATAAGGAGATAAATACATGAAACAAAGTAGAAAAATGGGATCGATCGTGGTATGGACCCTTATTTCGATCCTTTTAGCACTGTCCGGAATGGCAGCAATGACTTCGGCGATAGGCGAAACTCCACCGAATATGTTCTACGGATATGTGACACTCAATGACGAGCCGGTTCCAGCCGGGATTACTGTCAGTGCGTACATCGGCGAAGAACTCAGAGGAAGCTGCGCGGTTGACGGGATGGGTGTATACTCACTGGGCGTCACTGGCAACGAATCGGACGAGGGCGAGACGGTAACCTTCATGATATGCGGAGTTCCGGCAGATGAGAACGCGACATGGCATGCGCGCAGCAGTACTCCGGTATCGCGGAGACTCGATCTCTCAGCGGAAGATCACGAAGTGCCTGCGGTCACGAATCCGGACGCGAACCAACCATTGATAGTGGCAGATGGGGCTCAAACGTCACAGTTGAATGTGACGGTCACTGATAACTGCGCTGTCGGCATCGTCACTGTGAACCTGTCCACAATCGGCGGATCTGATGCGCAGGTGATGGAATGCATCGGCGGCGATGTGTACTCCACAACCACGAATGCATCTGTGGGCACAGCGAACGGTACATACGATCTGCGGGTCAATGCGAGCGATATCGCGGGCAACTACAATGACAGCGTTGATATTGTGCTGGAAATTGTGCCGGAGGGAATGGAGGGAATGCTGCCAAAGACCGGAGATATCGACGGCGATGGTGATATAGACTTCGATGATGGGGTATATCTGGCGATGTATACGATCTATGGAGAGCCTTATTACCTACTACATGCTGATGGCGATGTGAATAGCAGCGGAGCTGTAGACTTCGATGATGGGATATATCTGGCGATGTATACGATCTATGGAAAGTATTATTACCCATTGTACCCGCCGGTGTAATGGGGGTAATAATAACTACCTAACATAAAGGAGGTAAACAGAATGGGATTTAAATCGAAAGTATCCAGGACGTTTCTGGTATTCCTGGTACTGGCGCTGTTGGCAACAACAGCATCTGCGGCTATTAGTGTTTCCATCCGGAGCGTCGAGGCTCTGCCAGGGGAAGAGACGACTGCCGAGATCGTGGCACACAATGTAACCGATCTCCAGTGGTTTGGAATAATACTTGATTATGACCCTGCAGTAGTTACTGCAACTGGCGCAGTCAATAATCCGAACTTTCCGGAGGAGTTTATACCAGGTTACGGTTACAGCCTGCATGATTTCAGTCATGCAAGCGAGGGCTATGTGCTGCTTGGGTCTAATCCGATCACAGCGACACCACAATCCGGTACTGATGTGCTGCTTACAACCGTTACATTGAAAGCGGTAGGCAGCAGCGGCACCAGTGCGCTGGGACTGACCATTGCCGCATTGAAGAATGTCACAGGTGATGTCCCGGCAGAGGCTAGTAATGGAACGTTTACGATCAGAGAAGTAACGGTTTCCATCCAGAGCGTCGAGGTTCTGCCAGGAGAAGAAACGACTGCCGAGATCGTAGCACACAATGTAACCAATCTCACGCAGTTTGGAATAGTACTTGATTATGACCCTGCAGTAGTTAATGCAACTGGCGCAGTCAACAATCCGAACTTTCCGGATGAGTTT
>PIXW01000033.1 GCA_003601535.1 ANME-2 cluster archaeon | reverse complement strand
CGCTGAGGAAGAGACTTGAATCGCGGAAGGAGACTGAGACGCGGTTGAAGCTTGTGGGGCACAATATCCGAAGAGTGGGATATCTTGAGATCATGGGCGACGTGGTGCCGCACTGGCGCAGGCAGAGGTGTACATGAATTTCGTCCCAAGACCTAGTGTCGCGAGCATGGGTCAGTTGTGGTCGTTTCTGCAGGAGTTCGTAATCTTGCAGGTCTACACGAACGCGATGATCAATCTTCGACCTTTACCAGTTCGAGACGCTGCCCTTTTACTATCAGTCTATGCGATCGCCTTGCGACGCCTCTTATGAATGTCGAACTCATATTGAGGGCTCTGGATAATCCGGTCATCGAGCGATTGCCTTTTGCAACCTCCGCCTCGATTGCCTCAATTAGATCGGTAAGTTCTCCGTCACTCTTGAAAGTGATCATGATCAGGTCGCTTAAATCCTGAATCGAACACTGAAAATTTGCATGAATCTTTGAGTATGATATTGTATATTCCTTGTCTGGCGTTTTTCCTGGCTCTGGCATCCGCCACTGACTTTCAATGAGTCCGCTCTTTCGGAGGATATTAAGACTTGGCTTGATATCCGCGCCGATAATATCTACAAGTTCCTGCTCAGTCGCCCATCCATCAGATAATTTATCAAAGACTTGTTTATGTATGGTTGATCCAAAAGTTCGCAGCAGTGGCACCAGATCAGACGGATCGTTTACGAGTTTCGTTCGTTTTCCCATCTGCGCCACCATGGTACACTACGTCCTTGCCAGATTGTCCAGAAACGCTTTTGCATCGGTCTCGTCGCCATACACGAAAACAAGTTTTATCTCATTGTTCAGTTCAATCACCATCTTATCAAGCAACTTCTTTTTAGCATGAACCCTAATATTGTTTTCGGTGTACGTGCGTGCCGTATTACTGTAATACAAATCATGACCATCTTCGATGCGTATGACTCTGAACCCCATCTTCTCCAGTGTATCGGTAACCAGGTCTATGGGAATATTGCTTCTATACTGTCTGACGATCATGTCACTCAATAGATTGGTTCAAGATCTTCGATATGGGCAAACGCATTGTCAAGTTGTTTTTTCGATTTTTCTCGTTTTTCCATCTCGAAACGAATTGCTTCTGCTGCTACTGTGTACAATTTTTCAAGTTCTGGCACTGCATTCAATGTAAATAGTGATAAAACCTTTGGTCTGCCTTTTTTGACAAGGACCCCCTTGAACACCTGTCCCACCTCTTTCGACAGTTCTTCCACGGTTTTGGTGACCAGATCAAGATCAAGATATTTCTTATCCCCTTTGATGATCAACATCGCACGTGCGCCATCTTTGTAGACATTTGCAGGAAACAGAAGCCCGCTTGGTTTGAAACTTCCGAGAATGGTGGATTTGATGGTGCTGCCCTTGGATGCCTCATAGAACCCCATGGTTCCGACGCCAATTCCTCCGCTCATCACGGTCTTGAGATCGCCGAGATCAGTAACCATCAGCATTTCGCTGTTGAGCGCCTCGATCAGGAACAGTATCCTTCTTGCAGTCGTGGTATTGATCTTGTCATAAGCAGATTTGATATCCTCGCCAGAATATTTCTTCAGATACTGGTTATCCACAAGCAGTATCCCGCTGGACTTCGTTGCAACGAGTTCCCGCAGGCAGAAAGCAGTGTTCTGCAGGAAAATAGAACCCTCCGCTCTGAATGGGAGCACTGCAATGCAGATTATCGGGGCGTTATACGTTCGTTTCAATTCACCGACGAGAAGCGGTGCGAATGATGAACCGCTTCCGCCTGCAGTGGACGTAATGACGAATATAAGATCGAACGATCCTCTTTTATCAATTTCTTCGAGAATCATCTCCTTATTCTCCTCGAAGACCTGCTTTCCGATGTTACGGTTTGCACCGACGCCATGCAGATGCGGGACGTGGAACCGATCCTTCGCAAGCGTATTCTTCAGCTCCTTCAGATCGTTTACTGCAGTATTTATTGCAATCGTCTTGACCGATGCCGGGAACTTCTGGCGTGAGTAGTACTTCGCAAATGTACCGCCGCTTCCAAACGCCTCACGGTTGATCGCATCCAGTATCCGATTTCCGCATTGTCCCAGTCCGAGAATAAGTATATTCAGCATGTTTATCCATCTCAGTAAGAATATTCTCTACGCCTCTTTATAACCCATAACAGTAATAAGAGTATCGGAATCGCTGCCAGAATATACGGGTAATATTGTTCCAGACCTGACTTCTCTGCCCAGAACTCGAAACTGGCTGCTGCCTCACTATCTCCCCACATCACCTGCATCTCGATTGTGTGCTTTCCCTGCTCATAAGCGCGCAGTGAAACATCATATTCCTCGCTATCGCCGGGTTTGATCGATTCATACTCAGGTTCTAGATCTCCATCTACTACCCTAACATCAGCAGGCAGATCGCTCTTGACGTGAACCTTTCCAGTGGTGGCGTTTCCGACATTGGTGATTGTGACGGTCACAGGAAACTCATCACCACAGGTTATGATGCCCTTGACAGAGTCGATTGAGATCTCAAGTTCCGGAATCCGGACTTCCTCTGGCAGGATCTCAAGAATACTGGATGAAGATTCGGACGAATACGTAGCACCAGACTCACTCTCGTAATTCAGTATGGCTGGGCTCAGTTCATACGTCCCTGGCTGCGCATCCACTATCCTGAGATCATAACTTATCCTTTTAGTCTCTCCCGCTGCTATATCATCGATTGTGGATGGGCATCCATCCTTGTAAGCGCCTGTGATCGTGTCCTCATCCAGCACGATATTCGTGGCAGTTCCATTTCCTGTGTTTCTGATCGTGAGCGTTGTCCTGATCGTCTGACCTTGTTCTGCTCTGTTTGTATCGAATGTTCTTGTGATACCGAGTTTCGGGACGGTGATCGGTTTCTGTTTCTCTTTCTCAGTTTCATCTTCACCTTCAAAACCATATCTATCACTGATCTTGAGCGACGTCGTACTCTCTATCATCAGAAAGGCGGTATCATAAGAGATGGAATCAAGCGTAACCTCTATTTTCATGAATGTACCGCTTGTATACGTGGTCGGAACATCCCCCATATATATTGATTCTGTCTTGCCACCTGCGTCTTTATAGCTGTAAAACTTGAGTTTTGCATACGAACCCCAGTTTGTACCAACATCAAGCACCTCGAGATGAATGTCGCCGTTCAGCACGATACCTTCATTCACATCCACGGTAGTGTTAATACTGTCTGCCGCAGCAGTCATCGAAAATATCAGCACAAAAAGAACCATTGCCGCCAGGATTCTACAGCCATTCATCCATATCAACCTTTACGCGTATCTCTTTCTGATCAAATAAATCATCGCAACCACTGCCAGCAGCTCATACCCGTTCAGATCAGGCGTCTCTGGTGACTGTTCCACTGGCTGCTTATTCACAGTTTTTCTCTTCACAGGAACCTGAACAATCCTCTGTATGGATTCGGATATATTTGTTTCCTGCATGGCTGTTCTGTTTCCATGCCCTGCAAACGATTGCGCAGTTCTCGCAACCATCGTTGCATATCCATAATCCACGATCTGATCGATCTGCGATGGTGCAAGTGTTTTTGCATGCTCATAAGCGCTCACAGCAAGAATCGGCTCTGCTCCGCTCTCTCTTGCAGATACAATGGCTGACATCGCATCTCTTTCGCTCTTATTCACCTTTTCATCCATATCCGCGATCCCTATCAGTTCGATCGCTGTTCCTGCCTGCACCATTGCATGTAGGGAATCATAGATTGCACCGGCATGGTATCCTGTTTGTAACTCGGTTCTGGCGCGAGATAGATCATCGGCAGCGCTCTTTACAAGTGATGCGCTTCCTCCGGCTTCGCTGATCAGTGCATCGGCATAAGCGACTATCGAAGCGGATTGGCTATAATATCTGCCCGCGCGATCATGGAGCACATCATCCGGTATCGCTGTGCCAGAACCGATGCATGAAAGGGTTGCCCACCATTGTGCCGATCGTGCCCGTTCCATCGCAAATGCCAGGAGATCGATCGCATCGCCCGGTTTTTCTACCCGCCTTGCCTCATCCAGTTTCTCTCTTGCTATGGTCAACCGTGATTCTGCAGCACCTATGCCCTCCGGAACCCCATTCTTTGATTTTGCAGTCTCAACATCATGTTCCGTATCGTTTATCTTGTCTTCAACGTCGCTGATAAGATCCGAAAGATATTCGTTCTTATCTGATGAATCGAGATATTCTGAATACCATCTGATGCGCCGGATATTAATCATCGTATTAAAACTCCTGCTCATGGATGCGTAGTAGTTTTCTGCATCGTAATCATGCTGCGCATCTTCGATTGTCCGAATCTGATCGATAAGAGCGTTTCTGAGTCGAGGATTTACAATCGCATCGGTTTCATTATAGCGCTCACTTAATTCATCCAGTAATGCGGCGGCAAGAGGCTGCATCGCATCTATATATGCTCGGGTCTGCACCTCACCTGTCAAAAACGTTCTGGGAATTTTATGACCGGTACACACATAAATAGCATCTCTTATATCACCGATCTCCATAACCTGAACTCCCTGTTCCTTTCCGAGTTCGATCACATTTACAGTGACCGGTTTCTCGGTGATCCTGATAAATGGACCATTCCGTTTGACAACTCGCACTCTTTCTGTGATATTTCCCTGTCCGGATGGTATCAGGAATGTATGTGCACCGTTTTTTGCGGATACATTAAGTTTTGCAGGTATTCCGCCGACTGCGCCGATCGACCCATCCGGATTGATCATGCCTGTCATCACGATCCCGGGTTTAACGGTCCAGTTCATCAGTGTGGCAACGGTTGCGACCGTCATTGCCGCACCTGCTGAGGGTCCCCCGATAACAGGTGATTCGGTACGCACCACATAGAAGAGATCGTGGGTTTCTGGATTGATGCCTGTGATATCATACGCCGTCATCGATGATAATCTGGCAGAACCCTGCATATCCACCTGTGTATATGGTTCGGTGTCAACGAAGACATGCCCGGTGCCGTTTGTTGCCCAGACTGTCAGATTCGTGAGTACGCCAACCTCGCCTTCTGATGTGGAGTATACCGCGGGAAGGGAGATCGATACCGGCGCAGCCGATGCACAGGAAGCAGATAGTAAGAGAAGAAGTATCAGAATCAGGGATTTCTTTTCCATGGGCTGAACATCTCCTGCTAAAGACTTAAAGATGGTGGCTCATCAGTACACGCTCGACATCATGTTGGGCAGACACCTGATCTAATCTAACAACCTACTGGCTGACAAAGTCGCTCGGCTTTGGAATTCCTGGCTTCAAGCCCTTTCTGGTTCGAATCTGTTTTACGATCTCAGGAAGCAGATTCCTTGGAAGCGGCTCAAAACCGACAAACTCTGTGCTCCAGAGCGCTCTACCTTCGGTTGCGGATCGGAGGTCGCCAGCAAATCCGAATAACTCAGCAACCGGCGCCTTTGATTCGATGTCGGTAACATCGCCTTCCTGCGTCATGTTCAGTATCGCGCCTCTCCGCCCCTGGATCTCTGATATTGCTCCGCCCATCTGATCCTGTGGCACCTGGATGAATACCTTCTGGAATGGTTCGAGCAGCGTCGGATCTGCCATGAGAATCGCTGCCTGAATCGCCTGCCTGACCGCTGGAATCACCTGCGCGGGACCGCGATGCACGGCATCCTCGTGGAGTTTGACATCAACGAGCCTGACCTTGATGCCCTGTGATGGCTCTCTTGACATCGGTCCAGCGGTTGTTGCATCCTCAAATCCTTCGATGATCAGCTCCATGGTCTCACGGAGGTACTGGATACCTTTGGTCATGTCGAGCAATATATTCGATTCCGAGATTGCAACGACGCTCTTTGCCTCGTCCTTGTCCATGCCAGCCGCAATCAGTTTGTCACGCCGCTCAATCTTGTCCATGCGCATACCAATCTCACCTGATTTAATCAGATCGACGACCTCCTCTTCAAGCGGCGCAACCTCGATATAGAACCGGTTGTGCCGGTTCGGTGACTTCCCTTCGACTGGTCCGGCTTTGCCTGTTATTGTTTCACGGTAGACCACGATCGGCTCGGACGTGGTTATCTCAACGCCTTTATCTCGTTCGATCCGGTGCGCAACGACCTCGAGGTGCAGTTCACCCATTCCTGCGAGCAGATGCTCGCCGGTCTCTTCATCGATCTTGACACGAAGCGTCGGATCCTCTTTTGAGACCTGTCTTAACACTTCGATCAACTTTGGAAGATCTCGCATGTGTTTTGCTTCGACTGCAACGGTCACCACGGGCTCGCTTGCATGTCTGATCGTCTCGAATGGATACATCTCTGGAAGAGTGGTTGCTGTACTGCCGACAATCGCATTTTTGAGTCCTGTGACCGCAGCAATGTTTCCTGCCGGAATCTTCTCAACCTCGAGCCTGTCAGGTCCCATGAATACTCCAACCTGCTGAATTCGATCGGTGCCTGATGCACCTGACACATACAACTCCTGACCGCGCTGGATCGTTCCGCTGAACAGCCTGCCTGTTGCGATCTCGCCGGCATGTGGATCTCTTGTGATCTTTGTCACCATGAGCGCAACCTCGCCTGCAGGATCGCACGCGGTCATCTGCTTTCCGATGTCAGAATTCGCATCGCCATGCCAGATCACAGGAACCCGCTGCTTCTGGGCTACAAGCGGATCTGGCAGGTGTCTGATCACCATATCGTTTACCACTTCATGAAGCGGGCATCTCTCTGCAAGCTCCTTCATATTATTTTCTTTACAATATTTATATATCTCTTTAAAAGTTATCCCGCTCTTCTTCATGTAAGAAACGCTTATCGCCCAGTTATACAGTGCTGACCCAAATGCCACATTTCCCTTTGCTGCATCGAGCCGCCATTCCTTGTATTTTTCCTCACTCATCCCTTTGATCAATTTATTTACATTATCAATGACCTTCCCAAGTTTGATCTGCATCTTCTCGGAATCGAGCTGCAGTTCATTGATCAACCGGTCGACCTTGTTGATAAAAAGCACAGGAGTGACGTTCTCTCTGAGCGCCTGCCTGAGCACAGTCTCTGTCTGCGGCATCGCGCCCTCAACGGCATCGACCACCACGATTGCACCGTCGACAGCACGCATCGCTCTTGTGACATCGCCTCCGAAATCCACATGCCCTGGCGTGTCTATAAGGTTGATCAGGTATTCGTCATCTTCAAACTCATGCACCATCGATACGTTTGCGGCATCGATCGTGATGCCTCTCGCCTGTTCCTCCTCATCAAAGTCCATAAAGAGCTGCCTGCCCGCGAGTTCCTTTGAGATCATGCCAGCGCCTGCAAGCAGATTGTCTGTGAGCGTGGTCTTACCGTGATCGATATGTGCAACTATGCCGATGTTTCTGATGTTCTCCGGACGGTTCATCAAATCACGTACACGTTCAACCATTTTTTTCTTTTTACCCATGTATCGTACCTCTAATCGAAAATTTAGATCGTAATCACATAAAGATTTCTGTAGTGCTAGTGACTGTTATGAAGTATCCGCATTGCGAGATGTGCAGCATTCCTTCCGTTGTCGATTCCAACGCAGGCTACCGGCACTCCCGGCGGCATCTGTACAATCGATAAGAGCGCATCGAGTCCCCCAAGTTTCGTGCTCACAGGCACACCGATGACCGGTTTATCGGTTCTTGAAGCGATGGCGCCGGGCAGCGCGGCTGATAATCCCGCGATCGCAATAAATACCGATGCATCACTCTTCCTGATGTACTCATCCAGTCTCTCATGATTGCGATGCGCAGATATGATATCGAGATCGTAATTCTCATTAAATTCTTTCAGAATCTCGACTACCTGATCAGCGACCCACATATCAGATTCTGATCCGATAATTATCGCAATTTTCGGCATTATGGCAGGTTTCCTTCACCACTCAGTTCACGCTGGCGTTCGATGTTCATCTCGATCAGAATCAGAAAGATCTGCTTGATCGAACCGGTATCGAGATTCAGTTCGGTTGCGTAATCGATGGCACGATTTAGAACGATCTGTTCCTGCTCCTTGTCCTCGATGCTCTTTTCTTCTGCCCTTTTCAACTCAAGAACAGTTTCTGCAAGATTGGTGCGCTCGGCAATCAATGTTAAGATATCCTTATCGATCTGTTCGATCTTTTCTCTGATGTCTGCTAATTCCATACAGTCGCCTCGTGTTCATGATCATCTTGCGTTCAACATATAAGAAATTTCGGCGAACGGTGCTGATGTTCTTTAACCGTATCTATAAACTCTTTTGCTGACATGCCGCAACCACTTCAATCCCCTGCGGGCATCATTAAATACGATCCAACCAATATCTTACCGATGACCACATCCCAGCGAAAGATCGAGCATCTACAGATATGTGCAAGCGTTCCGGTTGAAGCGCATCTCTCTTCCGGATTTGAGGACATTCATCTGATCCACTGCGCACTCCCTGAGATCGATAAGGATGAGATCGACATCTCTACTGAATTATTCAAGAAACGGCTGAGTGCACCGCTTCTGATTGCATCGATGACCGGAGGACATCCTGATACGTATACGATCAACAGATCGCTCGCACTTGCAGCAGAGCATCTGGGAATCGGCATCGGAGTAGGAAGCCAGCGGGCTGCACTCGAGGATCCAGGGTATGAGGAATCATTTCGGGTGGTACGGGATTGCGCTCCTGATTCCTTCGTGTGTGCCAATATCGGTGTTGTGCAGCTGGCAGAATATGGCATCGATGGCGTGGAACGTGCGATCGAGATGATCGATGCCGATGCGATTGCAATCCATCTCAATTTCCTGCAGGAGGCTGTGCAGCCAGAGGGCTGTACGCATGCACGTGGATGTCTGGGTATGATAGAAGAGGTATGTGAGACAGTTTCGGTTCCGGTAATCGTAAAAGAGACCGGCGCTGGCATATCGCGTGAAGTGGCGATATCGCTTGTGAGCGCTGGTGTGGATGCGATCGATGTTGGTGGTGCAGGCGGCACAAGCTGGGCTGGTGTGGAATATTATCGCGCTCTCGCCCGTGGAGACGACAGATCAGCGCATCTCGGAGAGCTGTTCTGGGATTGGGGGATACAGACAGCATTGAGCATCATGGAATGCTCGACATGCGAGATTCCGGTCATTGCGACCGGTGGTGTGCGCACAGGAATCGATATCGCAAAATCGATTGCGCTCGGAGCATCGATCTGTGGAACAGCATTACCGCTGGTTGTGCCTGCGATGGAAAGCGAGAGCGCTGTGATCGATCAGATCGCACGTATGATCTCAGAACTTAAGGTTGCGATGTTTCTGTGTGGTTGTTCGGATCTTTCTGATCTGAAGACGATCCCGATTGTAATCGGCGGCAGAATCAACGAGATGATGCATGCACGTGGGCTTGCGAAGTCGCATGCCGGCTCGATGTGAAAATTACATATCACTCGTCTGAAGAATTGCTGGAACGCTGAGGTGCTTTCTTCGGCAGTTTGAATCCGAACGTGCTCCCAGCGCCCACCTCGCTTTCAGCCCAGATTGCGCCACCGTGTTCGCGGACGATATTCGCTGTGATCGTGAGAC
This sequence comes from ANME-2 cluster archaeon, assembly GCA_003601535.1. Taxonomy (GTDB): domain Archaea; phylum Halobacteriota; class Methanosarcinia; order Methanosarcinales; family Methanogasteraceae; genus Methanogaster_B. The sequence goes on along the minus strand of PIXW01000033.1, from coordinate 4,127 downwards.
CGAGACCGGTGCCCCTGCTCTTCTCGGCCTGCCAGAACTCCTCAAAGATATGTGCCAGATCATCCGGTGCGATACCGGCGCCGGTATCAGAAACCCTGACTCTGACGCAATCCCCGCAATCGACTGCTGTAACCGATACACTGCCGCCATCTGGTGTGAATTTGATCGCATTGCTGAGCAGATTCACAAGAACCTGCTCGATACGATCACGATCTCCCTTGATAACAACACTATCCGGAGTATCGATGGTGCATGAGATATTCTTTTTCTCAGCAAGCAGTTTCATGTCTGCCACAACATCCCTGATCAGTTCAGATATATCCAGTTCAGTGATGCTCAGTTTCAGTTTCCCTGATCTGATCTTCGACATATCAAGCATGTTGTTGATCAGCCTTATTAGCCGATCGCTGTTCGATACAACCTTTGAAAGAGCGTTTTTTTGTTTCTCATTCAGTTCTCCAAGCATCTCATCAGCCACGAACTCAGCAAATCCCCGGATCGATGTGAGCGGGGTTCGCAGTTCATGGGATGCGATGTTTAAGAAGTCTGTTTTGAGGGAATCTAGTTTCTTTAATTCCTTGTTTGCAAGCTCCAGTTCAGCGTTCGCTCTTTTCAGTTTATCTGCCACCTCCTTTAGCCCGGTGACGTCACGGAGCACCTCGACATATCCTGTGACATTTCCACCGGCATCGCGCAATGGCGCACCACAGGTCATAATCGGAACGCTGCGACCGTTCTTATCAGTGACATGCACCTCCCAGCACGCACCAACAGCATGGTTATCGATCGATTCCCGGAGCCGGCACTGCCCCGCGCATGCATCGGTTGGGAACACATCATAACAGAACCTTCCGATGGCATCTACTGCCAGGATGCCTGTAAACTCCTCGCAAGCCCTGTTGAACATGGTTATCCTGAAATCACTGTCAGTTGCGAAGACACAATCCGGCATGCTCTGAAGCACGCTCTCGAGTTTGCTCTTCTGATTCTCGAGATCACGGTTGATGAGAGCGATCCTGTCCTCCAGTTTTCTGTGCGTCTCTTCCAGTTCAGATGTCATTTCATTGAACCGTCTGGTCAGTGCGCCGATCTCGTCATCCGTGACCGCTGGAACCTGCACCGAATAGTCACCTGCTGCCACCGCCTCGGTTCCCTCATACAGCCGTTCGATTGGTTTTGTGATCTGTCTGGTAATTATTATGGAGAAAATGCCGATCAACACAACAAGACCGAGTGTGACCAAAAATGCCCGTTTTAGCAGCGTGTACAGGGCAGATAATATCTCATCATGATCCTGTTCAACGATCAAATACCATCTACGATTGTGCATCAATACCTGGGCGCCGATAACCTTTCTTCCATTGCGCTCATAGATACCACTGTGATCCCCGCTGGGATCATATACGGTCACCATCTCATCAGTCGAACCACTGATGAGATGTCCGTCCCCATCTCCGTCCTCATCTATCAGAAATGTCCTGCCTGTCACTCCGAGTCCTTTGCGATCGCATACAATCGTGTGAATTGTACTCAGATTGATTCTGCCAGCCATCACACCGATCGTTCTGTTATCATACACTACCGGAGTGGATACCAGCATCGTTGGCTCATGAAGTCTTGGAGATTGATATACATCGGTTAGATGGGTAGCGTTCAATCCACACCGATAATATTCACGTGATGATCTGTTGTCCCCGATGGTACGCTCATCAGTGGACGCAACGATGATGCCATCTGTATTCAGCACGAACACCTCGTCAAAAGCACCATATTCCTCCTTTACAAGAGTTTCAAATGCTTCTATCTTCTCCTCTGCCTCCTGGTATTTCTTACTCGATGGATCGGTGGTTCTCATCCTATTGAGATTGTAGAAGACCGGTGCTGCGCCTGCGATGACTCCCGCATCACCCTCCCGCTGTGTAAGCCATAGATCGATGTAATCTGCTCTCGTCTGTGCCACCGAAGTCAGATGCACGACAGCATGATTCTCCATCGATCTGGCAGAAAGATCATAAGTATAGTACCCTATGATACCAAACGGTACGATTGAAACCGAGATTAAGAGAAGGATGAGCTTGAATTGAAGTCGCATGGTTCTAATGATTCACTCTTATTAGCCAGCCCCAGTACCCGACTGTTGTCAAAAGGGCGACGGTCATCCCGGTCGCTGTCAGTATTCCGAACCAGTGTGCATATCCGGCAGCAAGACCAGGTACCATCTCGCTCAATAATTCCGTCTGAATGCCTATGAAAAGAAGGAGTGAAGCAGCATAATATAGTATATAATATGGTTTCAGATGCAGCGCTTTGCCGAGTCTCTCACTAAACTGTGCAAGCGTGTAGAACGTAAACATCAGCGACACAATCACGACAGCCCACATAACAGCAGTAATCATTTTTCGACCCCCATCATAATATTATACAACATAACAGTGAATATTAGCAATATTATTGCTCCGGCACATCCGATAGCGACCCCATCATAATCGAGTGCATGCAGTGCTGCGGAGATCATAAACAGTATTGCAGGTACCAGAAACCATCTACAATGGGTCTCTTTTTCAAAATTGAGTTGATAGAACCTGCCGATCGCAAATAAGGATAACGATATGATAGACGCGATAAACAAGGAATATACCTCTGTAATATTCCCGATATACGCCATAAAATCATCTCCTTTTTCCAAATGCCCTTACAAATGCCTCCGCTTCTGTTAATCTGGGTACTCCACTGAATATACCTTCATATCTCCGGAATGCTGTCTCATCGATCTTAACTGCCATGCCATTATCAGTAATCTCAATCTCATGGATGCCTGTGTCATGCCCACTTCCGCGCATCTTCAAGACCGAGATCGCTCTGCGCAGTTCTGATGCGATCTCCACATATCTGAGCATGACGACAGTATCCATGACATGGGAGGTGCCGTTTTCAGTGATCTGCTTCGAACCAAGAAGATCCTTGGTCTCGCTGACAAAGACCGTTGTGATGTTGCGTGATTTGAGATACCTCGATAATTTATGAACATACGAAGCACCATCCTCATCCGGCGAGACATCGGCAAATCCGTTGATCGAATCGATCAACACTCTGGTAACGTTGAACTCCTCAACACAGTCGCGTATCTGAAGCAGGCTCTCTCCGGCATACACCTCATCATCGGATGGATGCAGGATATGCAGTGTATGGTTATCCTCAAGGGATTGGATATCCCATCCAAAGGATGACATATCTCTTCGCAGTTGTGCCGCACCCTCCTCGAACGAGACGATCAATCCGGGTTCGCTTCTGCGCGCACCCTCAAGGATGAAATGCATGCCTGTGGTGGTCTTGCCTGTACCGCTCGGGCCGGTTAGAAGCGATGTCGTCCCACGAATGAGTCCGCCATTCATCATCTGATCGAGTCCGGTGACGCCTGTGCCCACGCGCTCACGCGCAGCAATCTCATTCTCCCTGATTGCGAGACTCGGATAGGTGATGATGCCATCGTTGGTGATTCTGTATGCATGTTTGCCGCTTGCAAAATCCTGCCCCCTCATCTTCAGTACATCAAGATACCGGACACGGCGCCCCTTCTTTAGTTCATTTGATAGATATATAATAGCATCCGCAACATAACTGATCGGGCTTGTCGGCAGATGCTCTTTTGTGAACTCGCCTGTAACCAGTACAAGAGAATTCCATCCTTTCATTCCGACGAAGAGATCAAAATAAAACTGCCTGCATTCATTCTCACTTAATGGCAGATCCATCGTCGTGATCGGATCGATGGCGATACGATCCGGATGGATCGCTTCGACATTTTCATCGATGATATCCAGCAGATCATAGGTCTTGTTCTTCATGATCTCAGAGGAGAGATCGAAGTAGATGAGATTCTCCTGTTCATACAGCGATTGGTCATAAAAACTGAACTTTGACATATAACCGCTGAGCATTGCAATTGGCTCGGATATGGCTGAGAAATAAAGGCATTTCTCACCATTATTTGCCGCAGCAAAGAGAGACTGAATCGCAAATGTCGTCTTGCCTGTGCCAGCTGTGCCAGCGATCAGTACCGTGGATGGGCGTGTGAATCCATCATCCAGTATCTGATCCAGCCCGGGAATGCCGGTTGAAACCTGTTT